>CAYUPT010000142.1:0-8524 GCA_964446725.1 uncultured Bradymonadales bacterium
TCGGCATCGGAACTGCAGCCGCCGGGGATGCAGGTGCCATTGTCACAGACTTCGCCGGCCGGACAGTCGACATCCTCGCAGGGATCGCCGGGGATGCAGACATTGTCGTCGCAGACCTCGTCCGCCGGGCACTCGGTGTCGTCGACACAGTCGCCGACGAAGTAGCAACTGCCGCTCAGACAGATTTCAGCCTGGTCGCAATCGGCGTCCGACGAGCAGCCGTCGGTGACGACGCATTCGCCGTTCTGGCAGCTTTCGTCGGGCAGGCAATCGGCGTCGACAGTGCACTCTGGAGCGCCGATGCATTGCCCTTCCAGGCAGACCTGACCGACGTCGCAGTCGAAATCATCGATGCACTCCACAGGCCCCTCTTCGCAGACGCCCTGGGTGCAGATCTGGCCGCCGTCGCAGTCGCCATCCTCGAAGCACTCGGGAGCGACGCAACTGGCGTCTTCACAACTGTAGTTCGGAGGGCAATCGTCGGCATCGAGACACTGGCCGACAAAGAGGCAGGACTGTTCGCTGCACTCGAAATGCTCCGGGCATTCGGAGTTGTCGACGCATTCGCCGTCAAAGGGCACACAGCGTTGGTCGCGGCATTGCTCATCGTCGTCGCAGTCGGCGTCGTCGTTGCATTCCGGCGGCTGAACTCGGCAGAACCCGTCAATGCATCGATTGTCGGGACCGGGACAGTCGTCATCGTCGAGGCATTGATCGGTGTCGACACACTGGAAGTCGCGGCACGACTCGCGCGGTCCGCAGTCGCCATCGTCGACGCAGTCCACAGCTTCACACTGGCCGCCGATACAGGCCGCTGCGTCGCCAGTTTGCGATGGAGGACAGTCATCGTGGAGCTGACACTCTACGTCGTCGACACAGTAGCAGTCGTCGACGCAGACCATCTCATCGCCGCAGTCGCCGTCGGCCTCACAGTGACAGTCGGGCTGGCAGATGCCGTCCTCGCAGAAGCGGTCGTCGGGACAATTCGTGTCGTCATCGCATTCGATGAGGCCACAGCCGTGTTCGGTGCAAACCTGGGGATTCGGGCAGTCTCGATCGCTGTCGCAATCCGACGAGATGCACACCCCGTCATCACATGCCAGGCCCTCCGGGCAGTCGTCATCGCCCTCACAGGTGGTGGGCTGGGAGCAGATATTGCCCACACAGATCGAGGCGTCTTCGCAGTCGTCATCGGCCTCACAGGTCTCCATCAGTGTCGAGCGCCCACATCCGGCAATCACCACCAGTAATGTCGCCAGTACTCCCAGTTTGAGTAGATGAATGGCGGCAATTCGACCTGTGGTGTCGTCTGTCATAATTGAATGTCATCATCAGGGAGCAGTGAATGCGCATGTCGCGAGTACGTCGGGTCCGCGCGCCGCGTCTTCACAACACGGAGCGCGAGGCCATCGAGTGATCGACGTCCTCCCATCACGCCTCGAAACATGACCGAGCCCGGCGCCGGAGACAAAGTACTCCGAAATGGGGCGACGGATGCGTCGAGTCAGGCCCGGAATATTGATGTAAAAGATTATCACAGCGGGAGCTGGCCATCAAATTTACACCGGTATTCGTGCAGTCGTCGGCGGTGTGGCTACTCTCTGGAAAAACGGCGATCGGTGGTGTCGATCACGGGATAAGCACTGTATTCGCCGCGGATTCGGCGGCCTTTAGCTTCGGCTCCAGCCACTGCAGGTGGTATACGGAGTCCGCTCGACGTACCGGTCGGTCACAGGGCGTCCGCCGGAGGGTATCAACGGCGAATGTCGGCAGCGAATGTCGATGGGAACCGTTGTGGAGCGCTTTTCAACAATCTGGAACGGCGACAATCGAGGAGAGTTATTATGAAAGAGCACGACGACGACACAAAACAACTGCTTCTGGAGCGGACCCAGACGCTGGCCACGTCAGCAGAGCAGGGTGTCCTGGGGACGCTCGACGACGACGGATACCCCTATACGTCGCTGGTGGAGTTGTTATTTGACGGCGATCGCCATTTCTGGTTGCTGCTCAGTGATCTGGCGGTGCACAGCGACAATATTCGGCGCGACCGTCGAGCCTCGCTGCTGATCTCCGATGACGTCGAAGACAGTGAAACGCAGACACTACAGACGGCCCGGGCCACATTTCTGGGCGAGGTATTGGAAATGGACGACCGCCGAAGTGAGGTCGAGGACCGGTATCTGGAACTCCATCCGGAGGCGGAGCAATTTATCGATTTCTCGGATTTTCATTTTTATCGAATGTCGATCCAGCGGGCTCGAATGGTCGCCGGATTCGGCAAGGTCGGCTGGATCGACGTCGATGAATTCGCCGGTCGCGGGGCTGGCTCCTAAATTGGGCGTTCGACGTAGTCGATCACTCTGGAGATGCAGGATCGACAAAAAAATGGCCCCCGCGGCCCCATTCGACACTATGTCACCAAACTCATTCACCACCGGCGTAAAACCGGTGGGGTCTTGCGCCCCCGCGGCCCCATTCGGCACTATGTCACCAAACTCATTCACCACCGGCGTAAAACCGGTGGGGTCTTGCGCCCCCGCGGCCCCATTCGGCACTATGTCACCAAACTCATTCACCACCGGCGTAAAAACCGGTGGGGTCTTGCGCCCCCGCGGCCCCAGCCGGCCTTGCGCCGCTGGGGAGCAAAGTTTGAGAGCATAGCCCGAAGCGCTTCCCGGCGCTCTGCGGCCCCAGCCGGGCTTGCGCCGCTGGGGAGCAAAGTTTGAGAACATAGCCCGACGAAATCCCACTATCTCACCCCCCGGGGCACTTCCTTGCTTCACCCCAGGGGCACTCGGTCGCGTTGCTGCCAGCGCACTCAGGGCGTGTTCAGGGCGCGTCACGATGTACGGGTTAGAACGCCTGCTTCCGGTCGTCGAGGCGTTGAGAAGCGTTGCGCTGTCTGATGAGATATACTAAGTACGCGGTGTTCGGCTGGCCGGTATGGCCCCGAAGTTCAATACAGTCAATGAGATCCCGGAAGTTTTGCCCGACGAGAGCGCATCATGATTCCAGACGTAATGAAAGGTTTGCCCCTCGGCATCGGCATGATTCTGGTCACGGTGGCCATCGGATTTGCCATCGGATGGGCCTGTCAGGGACCGGAAGAGTACTACGATGAAACGGTGGAATACGCCCCCGAGGCCAGCCTGGAATTGGTCGTTCCGGCACAGGAAATGACGCGCGGCGTTTGAACTCCGTGTCGTTTCATCGACGCGACGCGCTGCGACGATAACGCCGGTCATTGGACTGCGCTTTGGGTACGGCGTATAGTCACTGTGTCTTCTAAATATCCCACTTATCAATCGAAGGTACGATGATGCAGTTTGGTGACAGATCGAATCGAGGCAATTTCGTCGCGGTCATACTTGTGGTGCTGGTATCGGCAGCGGGGCTGGCCCTCGGCTGTGATGAGCCGGAGCAAGCCGATGAGCAACAGCAGCCGGCTGCCCAGGACCAGGAACTCGAAGAGCCGGTCATGGATGACGAGGGACGGCCTCACTTTGAAGAAGTCGCCGACGAGGCCGAAGCAGAAGCCGAGCGCGCCGCGGCTCAGGACGAAGCGGAAGCCGACGATGACGCCGACGACGAAGCACAGGGCGACGAAGACGAGCCGGCCGAAGAGGATGACGAATAATTGTTGCGCTGAGGCCCCGTCGACTCGATGACGCAGCGTCGGCGGGGCATCACTCATCATGTAGGAATCAATCGTTACCGGACTCCCGTTCGGCGACGATGCGCCGCACGTCGGCGACACTGTCGGGATTGATCGAGATGGAATCGATGCCGGCATCGACCAAAAATGCAGCAAATTCGGGATAATCACTGGGGGCCTGGCCACAGATGCCGACCGGCGTGTCGTGGGCGTGGGCGGTTTCGATGACCTGGCGGATCATGCGCTTGACGGTGTCGTCGCGCTCGTCAAATAAGTCCGCCAGAAGTGCGGAATCGCGGTCGACACCCAGTGCCAGTTGCGTCAGGTCATTACTTCCGATCGAAAAGCCGTCGAAGCGCCGGGCGAATTGGTCGGCCAGCACCACATTGGAGGGGATCTCGCACATGACGTAGACCTCCAGGTCGTTGGCGCCGCGCTCCAGGCCATTGTCGGCCATGATCTCCAGGACGCGATCGGCCTCTCGGCAGGTCCGGCAAAAGGGGATCATGACCACCACATTGGTCAGTCCCATCTCGTCGCGCACTCTCCGAAGAGCTCGACACTCCAGGGCAAAGGCCTCGCGGTACAGATCACTGTAGTAGCGCGAGGCGCCGCGAAGACCGAGCATCGGATTGTCCTCCGACGGCTCGAAACTGGCGCCGCCGATGAGGTCGGCGTACTCGTTGGTCTTGAAATCACTGGTTCGACAGATGACGGGATCGGGCCAGCCGGCGGCGGCGATCTTGGCGATGCCCCGCGACAGGTGGTCGACGAAATATTGGCGCCGATCGCTGTAGCCGGCCGTGCGCTCCTCGATGGCTCGCCGGTCTTCGCTTCGTTGGACGCCGTCGAAATCGACGAGCGCCATGGGATGAACCTCGATGATATTCTCGATGATAAACTCCATGCGCGCCAGGCCGATGCCGTCGAAGGGAAGGCGCCACCAGCGAAAGGCGGCCTGTGGGCTGGCGATATTCATCATAATGCGGGTATCCGTCGTCGGCAGGGCGTCGACGTCGACTTCGTCGATCTCGTAGTCGAGTCTGTCGCGGTAGATGACGCCGCGATCGCCTTCCGCACAGGACAGGGTGATGTCCTGGCCGTCATCGATGCGCGCCCGGGCGCCGGAGGCGCCGACGACGGCCGGTACGCCCAGTTCGCGGCTGACGATGGCGGCGTGGGAGGTGCGCCCGCCCAGTTCGGTGACGATTCCCCCGGCGCGTTCCATGACCGGGACCCAGTCCGGGTGGGTGACCTCGGTGATCAAAATCGCGCCGTCGACAAAGTCGTCGCTGTCGTCGGGGCTGTCGAGTTTGCAGGCCGGAGCGGCGGCGATCGACGAGCCGATACTGGTTCCCTCCACGAGGATCTGGCCCCGCTCCTTGAGCCGATAGTTGCGCAGAATGCCGCCGACTTTCTGGGACTGAACGGTCTCGGGGCGGGCCTGGACGATAAATAGCTCGTCGGTTTCGCCGTCGACGGCCCATTCAATATCCATGGGGCGTCCGTAGTGGTCCTCGATGTCGCGACACCACCGGGCGAGCCTTGTGATCTGGTGGTCATCGAGCACAAACCGGGCCCGCTGTTCGGCGTCGGTGTCGACGATCTCCGTGGCCTGGCTGCCGCCGGCGTAGATCATCTTGCGGGCCTTGTCGCCCCGTTTCTTGCCCACAATCGGCTGTACATCGCCGTCCAAAAGCGGCTTAAATACGGTGTATTCATCGGGGTCGACGGAGCCCTGAACGACGGTTTCGCCGAGGCCCCAGGCGGCGTTGATGACCACCGTATCGGGAAAGCCGGTATCGGTATCGATGGTAAAGGCCACGCCGGAGCCGCCGATATCGGAGCGGACCATCTTTTGGACGCCCACCGACAGCGCGATGTCGAGGTGATCAAAGCCCTGTTGCTGGCGGTAACTGATGGCGCGATCGGTAAAGAGCGATGCAAAACAGCGCCGACACGCATCGAGCAGTGGGCGGTGGCCGTGGACGTTGAGATAGGTCTCCTGTTGGCCGGCGAAGCTGGCCTCCGGGAGGTCTTCGGCGGTGGCGCTGCTTCGGACGGCGACATCGACGCCGTCGCGTTCGTAGCGACTATTCAATTCGTCGTAGGCATCCAAAATCGACCGGCGGGAGTCGTCATCGAATTGGCCGTCGACGATCGCCCGCCGAATCCTGCGGCCGACCTCGCGCAGTGAGGCACCGTCGTCGAGCTTCTGGAGCTGGGCGCCGATGAAATCGTCGAGCTCGTTGTCCGTCAGATAGTTGCGAAATAACTCGGCGGTCGTCGCAAACCCGTCGGGCACGGCGATGCCGGCCTCCTTGAGGTGTTGAACCATCTCGCCGAGGGAGGCGTTTTTTCCGCCGACTTTCGCCACGTCTCCGGAATCGAGTTCGTCGAACCAGATGACGTCTACTCGCTGCTGTGCCATCGATATGCTCCCCGCCGCAATAACAGTGCCGTCTCGCCTCTGGAACCTAGCGACGGACCGACCGGGGTCAAACGACAGCACCCGGCGGCCTTGTAAAATCGCTACTGTTGGTTAAGCACATATCTAGTTGGATAGCGATGAATGCTTTCGCCGAACGCTGAAATTCACTGATATTGAGCAAATGCAGGAGCATGACATGAGGACCTGGTCTCATACCGCAATCGCCCTACTGAGCGCCGGAATGCTGGCGTATGGCTGTGCAAGCCCGGATGTCGCCGATGACGACGAACCGGTCGAAGAGCCGGAGATCGACGAACAATACGACGAGCACGACGAGGACGACGAGCACGCCGAAGACGACGTCGACACCGGCGTTATCGGCCTGATCGCCGTCGCCGAAGTCCACGACGGCGACGGAGAGGTCATGGGGGAAGTCGAATTTACCCAGACCGAAGATGGCGTCGAAGTCGAGGGCCGCCTCGAAAGCCTCGAGCCCGGCCCCCGTGGCTTCCACGTCCACGAATACGGCCAGTGCGATGCGCCGGATTTCGAGTCCGCCGGAGGCCACTTCAATCCCACCGACACCCCGCACGGCGGTCCCCACAAAGATATGGAGCATCGCCACGCCGGAGATTTCGGCAATATTGAATTCGACGAAGACGGTGTCGCTGAATTCTCCTTTGTCGATGACATGATCACCCTCGGCGATGGCGTCAATGACGTCGTCGGCCAGGCGCTGATCGTCCACTACGACGAAGACGATCTGGAGACCCAGCCCACCGGCGATGCGGGGCCGCGCGCCGGCTGCGGGATCATCGAGGGTGTCCGCGACGACGTCGAATAATCCATCCTACCCGATCGGGGCTCATCGCATCGCTCCGGTCCACTCGACGGCCGAAGGCCACCGGTGACAGCGTCCACTGCGACGATGATCGCCGGTGGCCGTCTGGGATGTCAGTTTGACAACTATCAGGTGCGATAAGTACCGTCATGGATGTCTTTTACGGATTGTTCATGTAGTGTCACGGCCAAGAGCCGTAGGTCTTTGGTCGACGGGCAGCGCTTTCCGGTCCGTGGCGTACTCAACGGCCACGCCGGAAGTAGGCAGTCGTCGACGGAAGATGCATGAGTTGGCGATGGACGATCCGCGGTTGGTATTTCACGCAGCAAGTAGTCTCGGGCAGGGTTGTAGCCCGAAGAGCGGTGGGTGCGTCGTCGGTCGGTCGCAGTTGCATCGGTGTCCATATTGAGCACCGGGCAATTCGGTTCGGCACGCGCCGTACGATGACGTTTTTCTGTCACTTTTTCGATTCATCTGAGCGCAACCGGAGGATTTCCATGAACGTAGCTACTTCGTCAAACAGCCGTCCGAGAGAAGCCATCGTATTGGTCGCAGGAGTCGGTTCCCGGCTGGCACCGATGACTCATGAGCGCCCGAAATGTCTCTTTGAAGTCGGGGGTATGCCGCTGTTGAAACGGCTTTTATTTCAGCTCCAGCACGTCGGTATCAACCGCGTCGTACTGGCGACGGGCCATCTGCACGACACCCTGATGGCTGAAGTCAGCCACTGGGAGCTGGAGTTGGACCTGGAGGCCCGCAAAAGTGAGTCCTACGCCACCGAAAATAACGCCGTATCGCTGGGCGTGGCCATGAAGGGGCTCAAGCAGCGGCGGTTTTTGCTGTGCGACGGCGATATCTTGATTCGGCGCGTCCAGATGCTCGACCGCATCGTGGAGTCGCCAAAGGACAACGTGCTTTCGATGATGCGCTTTGACGGACTCGGCGACGAGCAGATGAAGATCAGCGTCGACGAAAACGGGCGGATCGACAAATTGGGCAAAGACGTCGATATCGACGAGGCCGACGGAGAGTCCCTGGGGTTCCAAAAGATTGGACCCTCAGCATTTTTGCCGCTGGCAGAGCGGATCGACGGACTCGATCCGAGAGAACGGGAAGAGATGTACTACGAGGATGTCTTCGCCGAACTCGTCGAGCGCGATCTCGACTTCTACGGCTGTGATCTGCCGCCCGGCGGCTGGACCGAAATCGACACCCCCGCCGAGTTGGAGGGCGCCCGGGAGATGGCGGCGCGCTGGGGACACGATACGATTCTGGCCTAAAGAGGCCCCATGGCGCCGGCCCGTGCTGTCTAAGGACAGCGGGGCGACCGGTCGATGTCGCTGTACTCCACGGATTGTAATACGAGGTATGACCGGATGTTTGCCGAGCGCTTCCATCAGGCGTTGGCGCTGAAGTCGCGCGATGTCGAGGAATTTGTAGACGTCTATTTTCATCGACGCATTGCGGCGGCGGTCACCGCGTTGTTGCAGCCCCTTCCAGTGACACCGAATCAGGTGACGCTGGGAGGGCTGTTGACCGGTTGGATTGGCGCCGGGTTGTTGTACCGGGGCTTTTTTGTCGATGCTACGGGACC
>CAYUPT010000143.1:0-8448 GCA_964446725.1 uncultured Bradymonadales bacterium
TGAGAACATACCGCTCCTCCCCGAAGCCGACTCGTCGCTGGCGAGTTGGCGCCTCGATCGGGGAGGTGGGCGCCGGCGCTTTCCAGCCGGCGCTCGGAGGGGCGTCTCCAGCAGCCAAAGAATGTCCGAGTACTCGATACTTAACGCGCCTCAACAACCTACTGCTGACCGCCGGAAGTACATGGGTGGTCCCGGCGAGGACTGGGCGACGAGGGCAAGGCGCGGTGACGAGGCGATGCCTTAGCATCGTCGAGGAGCCGCAACACCGCGATCGTCGTCCAGCACCGCCGAGAGCCCCTGCGTAATTTCGAAGGGCAGCACTACCCCCGGTCGATGGGCCATTCTCACTTGAGATGCCTGCTTGCTTGTCGAATACTTCTGGGCGGGAAGATGTTACCGGATCACAACTTCGCAGTGAGCGAACGCCGTTTTACACCTGACCGCAGGCATCGCTCGCTCCCAATCCCGAACTCCCCTCCTGGCCAGGAGCTTCTTGTGAGTGCCCACTCCGAACGCCTCCCGGACGTCGGCGACCTCGTCGCCGGCCGCTACCGAATCATCGACGAGATCGGCCGCGGCGGCTACGGCGTCGTCTTTTGTGCCGAACAAGAGGCGATCAACCGGCAGGTCGCCATCAAATTTTTGCTCCCCGATGTCGCCGAAAAACCGACGGAGGTCGAGCGCTTTCGCCGCGAAATCTTCCATGTCAGCGGCCTCGAACACCCCCATACCGTCACCCTCTACGACTACGGAAAATCTCCGGCCGGACTGGTCTACGTCGTCATGGAGTACCTGGAGGGTCGAGACCTCCAAGAGCGCCTCGACGACGACGGCCCTGTCCCGCCATCGCAGGTCCGAGCCATCGTCGAACAGGTTCTGGCCAGCCTGGGCGAAGCCCACCGCCGCAATCTGGTACATCGCGATCTCAAACCGGATAATATTTTTTTGACCGAGACCTCCGACGACTCCATCGATTGTCGAGTGCTGGACTTTGGACTCAGCAAATTTATCGGCGATCCGGACTCCACACTTTATCGAGGCCCGTCACTGACCGAAGACGGCGAGATCTGCGGCACCCCGCACTACATGTCGCCGGAACACGCCTACGACGAGACCGTCGGTCCCCCCGGCGACATCTACTCACTGGGGCTTGTGGTCTACGAGGCACTGACCGGCGAACAGGCCTTCACCGGAAGTACTCCCCTGGATGTACTGCTCAAACAGGTCAACGAGCCACCCCCCCCACTGCCGTCCCAACTAAGCGGCACGCCGCTGGCGGACTTCGTCGACCGGGGCACTGAAAAAGACGCCGACGACCGCTTTGCCAACGCCTCCGAAGCCCTGGAGTGGCTCATCCGCCATCCGCCCCAGCAGACTCCGAAAGTGACCGGTTCCAGCGCTGCGCGAAGCGTCTTTACTCCGTCGTCGACGCCGCAAACCGACGACAAATCTCCATCGCCGCAAGACCGCTCCGACACCTCCGGCTCCTCGTCGATATCCGGCACCGCTCAGATGCACAGTCCGACCATCGACGACACGTCATCGACCGCAGTGTCTCCGGAGACGATCGACGGCGCCAAACTCCAACCGCTGGATGCGGACTCCGGCGATGACGTGGACGAAAAGACCGCCGCCGAACCCGATATTGCCACCCGGCAGGCTGCCCTGGAGCGCTTCGAACTTCGCAGTGCTCAGACACCGCTTATCGGGCGCGATGCCATCGTCGATGAACTCGACACCTGGTTCGACAACGCCTCGTCGACCGGGGGCCTTCTGGCGCTGACCGGCGATGCCGGCGCCGGCAAAACCGCCACATTAGACCACTGGTCAGCACGCCTCAAAAGCCGCCAGACGCTCCGCCTCCTCAAGGCCCAACAGCCCCGCAATGCTCCACCGATGACGGGCTTACAAAATGCTTTCGACTCCCTCCATGCACCGTCGCCGGACATCGCCTCTCGAATCGATGAGCTCTTTGAATCCTCAGATTTTGAGGAGTCCGAAAATCAGCGCTCTGTGCGCACCGTCATCCACGGACTCATCGACATCCTCGACCAGCTATGTCGAGACCATCCCGTCTTGCTGGTCTTTGAGGACATCCACTACGCCGACCGGCTGACGCGCCAGTTTTTTGACGACCTCCTCGACAGCCTCGCCGCAAAGCCGCGCTCGATCGCCATCGTCACCAGCGCCCGCGACGACAGTGCGATCCGCGACTGGACGCGAATCGCCAACGTCCCCTTTACCCATCGACGGCTTCCGCAACTCGATGATGCCGACATCGAGGACTTATTACAGCGCCTGCTGCCGGTCTCCGATGGCCTGGCCGACGGTATTCTCCAGCTCTCATCGGGTAATCCGGCACTGCTCGACCATATCTGTCGCTATCTACTGGAGCGCGATGAACTCATCGAATTCGATGACGAGCGCGACCTGTGGACACTGGTCGACCCGTCGATTCCCATCGAGCAATTGGTCCCCCTCGATCTGCAGGAGTTGATCATTGACCGCGCCAATCGCTACCTCCAGCAATCAGGCGACGAGTCGGCACTGCGCGCCATTTTACATCGCGCGGTATTACTGAGTGACGAATTCGACGCCGGGCTGCTCGAGGACGCCCTGGCGTCCGGCGACCGGCCCGAACTCGCCGGGCGCTGTCGCCCACTGCTCGATGAGCTCGCCGCCTCCGGCCTGTTGCATCGGCGCAGCGAAGAGGGCCAGGCGCGATACGGCTTTGCCCGCCCTCTGCATCGGGCCTCCCTGGTGCGCATGGTCGAAAGCATTGATGACTGGCGTGATTTTCACCGCCGCATCGCCGCTCTTCTCATCGATCGCACCCACCGCAACTCCGTCGTCGCCCCTCGCATCGCCGACCACCTCGAGCGCGCCGGCTATCCCGACAAAGCACTCCCCTGGTGGCTTCGCGCCGCCCGCCGGGCCGATACCGAACACCGCTACCAGGACGCCCTCCAGTGGCTACATCGCGCTCTGGAACTTCAATCCGATCCCCAGGCCGATCCCGAATTACTGGCATCGATGCGACTTCGCCAGGGCCGTCTGTCGCGCCAGGTCGGCGAACTCGGCCCCGCCGAAGATGCCCTGCGGGCCGCCATCGAATGTGCGCGCATCAGCGGAAATACCGGCCTCCGGGCGCGGGCCGGAGAATTACTGTGCGAAGTCGTCATGCTTCAGGGGCGACTCGACGAAGCCGCCGAACTGCTCGATGACATCGACGACCTCTACGATGTCCTCGACGACCATCGCGGACGACAGCGCGTCGTGCTCGCACGGGCTGATCGAGCCATCTTTCGAGGCCGCTACAACCGGGCCACCGAATTATTCGAACAACTCCAGTCGAGCCCCGAACAATCCTCTCAGGTCCAGACTCGGGCCCTCGTCGGTCAGGCCCGCTGCCACTACGCCGACGGCGACCTCGACGAAGCGCGAACGCTGACCTCGGAGGCCCGGCATCGCGCCAATGTCGAGGGTCACGCCCACTGCGAGGCCGCAGCCCTCATCGAAGCCTCCCACATCGCGCTGATCACCGCCGGTGTCCAGTCCAGCGAAAGTCTCGCCCACCAGGCCCTGACACTGGCTCGGCGCCACCACGACCTGGTCGGCCAGGCCAACGCCCACCTGTCGCTGGGCATCGCACTTCGCCGCTCCACAAATCTCGATCGCGCTCACTTCCACGCCGAACGGGCCCGCGAACTCCACGAATCACTGGGCCATCTATACGGCATCCTCAAAGATCTTCTCCTCAGCGCCGAACTGGCCTGGATGGAAGCCGAACCCGAGCGGGCACTCATTTTGGCCGAGGACGCCTGCCAACTCCATCGAGAGTTGGGCGACCGCCACGGCTGGGCACTATCCACGCTGTTTCGCTCCCTCTTTCTCATCGAATTGCGCCGCCCCAACGAAGCCCGCCAACTCCTCAATAAAGTCCTCGACGTCGAGGGCCGCGAGCGACTCGGGCTCTACGAACCCCACTGCCTGATGTACCTCGGGCTGGCCTGTGAAGCCGACCGCGACATCGAGAGCGCACTCCAGTACCTGACGCAGGCCCACCGAATTGCCCGGCAGACCGGCAACCTCGAAATCGTCAGTCTCGCCGCCCTCCAAAAGGCAAAACTCGGACTCGTACTGGGACGCATCGATCAGGCCCGTGAACTCATCCCCCGCGCCCTGGAACTCGCCGAAGACCTCGGCCATGCCCACGCCAGCATCTTCGCCCTCGTCGGCAGCGCACTGATGGCTCGCCTCGACGGCGATACCGAATCACTGCGCGACGCCACCACTCGACTCCGCACCTATCTCGTCACTCCCAACGCTCCCGACATGCGACTCTCCGGACGCCTGCGCCACCTCAGCGGACTCGTCGAGGAGTCTCCCCAGAACCCGATGCGCAAACGCCTGGTAGAGGCCATCGACGACCTGCGCGAAAACCTCAGCCGGAATTGATCCATATCATCAGCGCGATGGCCCCCAGGCTCCGCCGCTATCGCTACGGTCGCCTGGGGCTATCACAGAACTTCATGACCTTATCAGACCCTCCCTCCCTTGACCTTCCTTTGCCTCTTTCGCCCCTTTGCGGTTCACAACGCCTTTGAATTCTCTGGCCTCTTTGCGGTTGGCGGCGGGCTATATCCGTGATAGTCGGCCCGCCACATTCGGATGTCTCCGCTCACTTTGCTTCAAGAGTCGTCGGCCATGACCCCGTACCAGTCCCCACCTCTCGAATCTGCGTCTTTTGTCGAGCGCCCCAACCGCTTTATCGTCCTCACCGACGAGAACGGCGAGCGCCGGCGCACCTACGTCGCCAACCCCGGCAAACTCAACGAAATACTGCTGCCCGGCATCACCGACGTGTTGCTGTTGTCGAAACCGGACACCAAGACCAAATTCGAGAGCCTGGCGGCCACCTGGCAGTCGCGGTGGGACGGCGACCGACCGCGCACCGTCTTCTTGAACACCGGCCGCGTCAATGACGTCGCCGACGCCTACCTGTCGCAGGGACTTGTTCCGGGCCTCGAGGACGTCACCGTCAAAAAACGAGAGCACACCGTCGGCGAGTCCCGCTTCGACTTTCTGCTCGACACACCGGAGGGCGAGTGTTTGCTGGAGGTCAAATCGGTGACCCTCGTCGAAGAACAGATGGCGCTTTTTCCCGACGCCCACTCCAAGCGGGCCACCAAGCACGTCGAGGAATTGACGGAATTGGCCGCCGACGGCACCGACACTGCGGTTTTATTCGTCGTCCAGGGCCGGGCCGAACACTTCCTGCCCGATCTGCACAACGACTACGACTTCGCCTGCGCTCTTCGCGAGGCGTCGAAGCAGCTTCCGATCTACGCCATCAGCGTCCCCCCCGAACTCGACGCCGACCACCGCCTGGTCTTTCCCGACGATCCCCGCCGACTGACGATTCCCTGGGATCGCCTGGATCCAGTTCTCGACGACAGCGGTCTTTATCTCGTCGTCATGGAGCTCGAAGAGCCCGCCACACTGGAGATCGGTGCCCTGGGAACCTTTGAGTTCGACCCCGGATTCTACACCTACATCGGTTCCGCCCAAAACGGCCTAGCCAAGCGGATGCGCCGTCACACCCGGACCCGAAAGCGCAAGCACTGGCATATCGACTACTTTCGAAATGCCGCGTCGTCGGCCAAGACCTTCGCCATCCGCGGTGCCGAAGACGAATCGGCGCTGGCCGACGATATCGCCGACCTCGGCGAGCGCCACCCTCCCGGATTCGGCGCCACCGACTGCCCCGACGACGGCCATCTCGTCTACACCGCCGACAATCCGATTTCGACACCAAAATTCCAGCGCATTCTCACCCACTGGCGCCACCACCGCGTCTTCCAGACCGGAGATTGACCGGTGACTTCGCCCTTGTTTTCCGGCGCAGTGTGTACACAATCCGTCACGCCACCGTCTCGTCTGTAGTATGTGGACTCAAACGCAGTCGAAGCTGCGCCGTCGCCGTACCGATCGTCCCTCCGGGAGGTTTTGTTCATGTTCAAAAATGCGTTTCGCCTGCCATTTAAGCTCCTCGGCATTCCGCTGTTTCTGGACATCACCTTTTTGATCATACTGCCCGTGCTGGCGTGGCTGATCGGTTCTCAACTCCCTGAATTTCTGGGGCTTTTGCAAGAAACGGGGGCCATGGATGTCGACCAGGCCGGCATCGATGCTCTCAGCGAGGGCATGACGCCCTATCTTTTGGGACTGGCCGCCGCATTGGCCTTATTTGCCAGTGTGGTCATCCACGAGTTGGGTCACGCCATCACCGGCCGGGTCTACGGCGTCGAGACCGAACGCATCACGCTGTGGCTACTCGGCGGAATGGCTCATTTTCGCGAGATGCCCCAACAAAAGGGAGCGGAGGCCGTCGTCGCCATCGCCGGTCCCATCACCAGCGGCGTCCTGGGGGCACTGGTGCTGGGCTCGCTGGCGTTTGTTCCCTCCGAAATGGTGGGCCTGCACTTCGTACTCATCTACACCGGATACATGAATATCCTGCTCGCCGTCTTCAATATGATTCCCGCTCTTCCGCTCGACGGCGGACGGGTATTGCGCTCACTTCTCCACCTGAAGATGAGCCGCCTTCGCGCCACCCAGATTTCGGCATCGATCAGCAAGGCACTGGCGATTGCGCTGGGACTCTTTGGATTGCTGGCGTTTAACCTGTTTTTAATTCTCATCGCCTTCTTCGTGTACATTGCCGTCAATGCCGAGGCCCAGTACGCCATCTTCAGCGACACCCTGTCGCGATTTAACGTCGAGGATCTAATGACCAGTCCCGTGGAATCCGTCGACCCCGATACATCTGTCGACGAAGTCCGCAGGCGGATGCTCAACCAGACCCGCGTCGCCTATCCGATCAAGACCGTCGACGGCGAATTCATCGGCCAGATCACCCTCGACGACGTCCAGGAAGCCCCGGAAGGCACGGTCGCCAAAGACGCCATGTCCGACGCTCCACCGACCATCTCGAGTCGCGAGCAGGCCTCTGAACTCTTCGAGCGCATGATCCGCGACGACAACCACCGGCTATTGGTCACCGACGACGCCGGCTATGTGGTCGGTATCATCACCAAAACCGATCTGATGCGGGCCATCCAGATCATCTCCAAACCCCGGCGTCCATCTCAGCGCGAATCGCCCCCGTCAGGTGTCCCCCGGCGTTGAGGTCCCGGAACCTATTTCTTACATTGCGCGCATCATGGATATTGAGCGATTACAACAACTGGCCGGTCTTGCTCTCGACACCGAACAGCGCGAGGCGCTTGAGGACGACCTTCGACAACTCAAGGCGTCGATTGATCGCCTCCAGGCTGTCGACGTCGACGGCGTAAAACCGGCCCGTCATCCCGTCGAACTCGACAGTACATCGCGCGACGACGTCGCCGACCAACCCCTCTCGACGGACGAAGCACTTCGCAATGCCCCCGACCGCCACGGCGACTATGTCGCTGTGCCCGCCGTACTCCGCGACCATGACGACTGACTGGACCACACCCTCGATTCCCGAGATTCGCCGACGGTTTGCCGACGACCGGCTCCGGGCCGCCGATCTCCTCGAGCGAACTCGGGCCCGAGCAGACGAGGTCAAAGAGCTCAATATTTTTATTGCGCCCCCGGCCGACGACATCGCCTCGCAGGCCGCGGGGGATGGGCCGTTGTCGGGGATTGCGGTGGCTGTCAAAGACAATATCTGTACCGCCGACTACCCGACGACCGCCGCCAGTCGCATCCTCGACGGCTACCAGCCGCCTGGCGACGCCACAGCTGTCGAACGGCTGCGCGACGCCGGCGCTGTAATCTTCGGCAAGACAAACCTCGATGAATTCGCCATGGGGGCGTCGACGCAGCACTCCCATTTCGGGCCCACCGACCATCCCGACGCCCCCGGCGTTGTGCCCGGCGGCTCGTCGGGCGGATCCGCGGCCTGTGTCGCCGCCGGCATTTGCCCCGCCGCTCTCGGAAGCGACACCGGCGGCAGCGTCCGCCAGCCGGCCTCATTTTGCGGGGTCGTCGGCTTCAAACCGACCTACGGACGCGTCAGTCGCCGAGGACTCATCGCCTTTGCCTCCAGTCTCGACCAGATCGGCTGGCTGACGATGACCGTCGACGGCGCCGGCCTGCTGTTTTCCGTTCTCGCCGGCAATGACCATCGCGACGCGACCTGTGTGGACCGCCCGGTACCGGCCGTCGATTCCGACAGCGCACCACCCTCCAGTAACTCACTGCGTGTCGGCATTCCCCGCGCCTGGCTCGACGCCACCGATGTCGACGCCGCCATTCGCCGCCGCTTCGACGCCTTCTGTCGTCGACTCCGCGATCGAGGCGCCACCATCACCGAGATCGAGCTTCCGAACGCCGACGTCGCCATTCCGACCTACCAGGTCATCGCCACCGCCGAGGCCGCCAGCAATCTGGCGCGCT
>CAYUPT010000144.1:0-8417 GCA_964446725.1 uncultured Bradymonadales bacterium
AATCTCTTCTGGATTTTCTGGGTCGTCGATCGCTTCGCCCGGGCCGGTGAGACGTACGCCAAACTGGAAGAGACATCGAACCTCGATGACGGTGACATCAACCGTTGGCTCTTTGGAGCTACCATCGTCTTCCTGCTGTTACCGATTCCCGTCATCCAGTGGGTTTTGACGTGGAAGATGCTCGGTCAGGCCGGAAATGCCGCCAACGCGATGCGCGGCACCCGCGGCGAGGAGATGAGGTTAACCCACGCCCTCGTCGTTACCGGAGCCGTCACCACCGCTCTTGTGGGCTCGGCGCTGCTCTACATCGCCTGGTACAACACAACAGTTCCTGACTTCCCCGACATCGACGAACCCTGTGACTGTGACGTCAGCGTCCGATTTCAAGTTGGACATTATCACTACTCGGGCGACGAGGAGTCCCACCAGCGGGCCACAGAAGCAGCACGGACGCTCAAGGAGATCTACGAAGAGAAGATGCGCCCGTCCTGGAATTCACCGGCAATCCTGTGGCTGGAGTTGAACCCCTACTCTTTTGACCCAGATGCGCAATCCGACAATCGAGTCCTTGAGTATCGAGAACCATCGCAAGATCGAATACGCGACATTATACACCACAGCTTCAACCTGACCCAGACCGGAAGATTCATCGTCCTCCGTGACGGCAGACACCGGTACTACCTCGAATCCGACCTGAACATGCGCGAAATCCTCGACCGCCTCGAGGTCGACGAGATGGAAGAATACGATGGACGCGTGAAACATGAGTGAGCTCCTCGACTGACTCGAGCTCGACGACATGGAAGAATACGATGGACCCGTAAAGGGTTAGGATAGGACTGATGGGAGGTGCCGCAAAACCCTCTCCGACATTCACGGGTCCACCGTTGCCCCCTCTCCTCGCTTCGCTCGGTTTCTCCCCCACGGGGGAGAGGACTTCTGTGCCTTGTTGACCGGACTGGATTCTCCAACGGGCCACCAAAACGACGGGACCGGGTTCTCCGACGGGCCATCAACATGACGGGACCGGGTTCTCCGACGGGCCACCCAAATGACGGGAACGAGTTTTCCGACGGGCCACCCAAATGACGGGAACGAGTTTTCCGACGGGCCACCAAAGTGACGGGACCGGGTTTTCCGACGGACCACAAAAATGACGGAACCGGGTTCCCCGATGAACCACCGAACATCAAGAGCCCACGGATGTCGCCTCACCCGGTGGGGGAGGTGCCGGAGCGCCAGCGACGGCGGAGGGGGCACCGGTAAACCCCAGACTTCCGAAATAACTTTTCACAAAAACGCGCTTATATAATAACTTTTCACGGACAATCATCGTTTTTCACGGCTTACCGCCCCGAAAACTTAAAATTCACGACCGATAACGGTTTTTCATGCCCACCTCCGACAACAAGAGATTCTCCGGCTCCGTCGACGTGCTATTCGACCGTCGACTTCCCGAGCCGGCGACGCCCGCCGGCTACGCGGCGCTGATCGACGCCTTCGATCTGAATGTACCTCCGCCACTTCGGCTATTCGCCATCGGAACCCGCCATCGCATCGTCGATCACGATGGCTGGCGGTTGATGACTCCTCGCCACAGTCCGGATCCGACGCTCAAGGGGCATTTGACCTTCGCCCTGAAGTACGAGGGACTCGACCTGGCAGTACTCAAACGACTATTTTTGACCGTGGACCTCGCCGAACTCGAAGAATTGGTCCGCGCCACTCCCACCGGCAGCTACGCCCGTCGGATCTGGTTTCTCTACGAGTGGCTCACCGGCGACCTTCTCGACTTACCGGACACCAAGCGTGGCAACTACGTCGACGCCGTCGACACCGATCAGCAATACGCCGCGGAACCGACAAATAGCCGCCGTCACCGGGTTCGCGACAACCTCCCCGGTACGGCCAAATTCTGTCCGCTGGTTCGCCGCACCGATACACTGGAGAAGTACGGATACGACGATCTCGCCGCTCGAGCCCGACAGGTCGTCGGCGATATCCCCCCCGATGTTCTGACCCGCGCGGCCTCATTTTTGTTGTTGGAAGACTCCCGGGCCAGCTACGCCATCGAGGGCGAACAGCCGCCCCAGGATCGGATGCAGCGCTGGGGACAGGCCATTGGAGAGGCCGGACGACGTCCCCTCGACAAAACGGAACTTCTGCGACTTCAGCAATTGGTCATCGGCGACCGGCGCTTCGTTCGACTTGGTATTCGCTCCGAAGGCGGCTTCGTCGGCCGCCACGATCGCCGACGACGAATACCCATCCCGGATCACATCAGTGCCCGCCCCGACGACCTCGACTCTTTACTCGGCGGTCTCGTCGAATTCGCCGACTCGGCAGCCAATGACATCGACCCGGTTGTCGCCGCTGCCGTGCTGGCATTCGGATTCGTCTATGTCCATCCCTTCGAGGACGGCAACGGACGAATCCACCGCTACCTGTTTCACCACGTATTATCCCGGCGCAACTTCCATCCCCCGGGACTCGTGTTTCCGATCTCGTCGGCCATTCAGAAACGCATCGACGACTACCGGAAAGTGCTCGAAAGTTATTCGCAACGACTTCTGCCTTGTATCGACTGGGACCCCACGGACGACGGCAACGTCCAGGTAACGAACGACACTGCAGACTTCTATCGGTTTTTCGATGCCACGCCTCACGCGGAGTTTCTGTACCAGTGCGTGGAGAAGACCATCGACGAAGACCTGCCCGAGGAGACTGAATTTCTGCGCCGGTACGACGAATTCACTGACCGCATCGAAGGCCTGGTTGAAATGCCCGACAACACAATCGACCTGCTCTTTCGATTCCTCGATCAAAACGACGGTCGACTCTCGAAACGCCGTCGCTCCGGCAAATTTGCTGCGCTAACCGACGACGAGGTCCGAGAAGTCGAACAAATCTACGCCGACACCTTCGGCCGATAACCCGGCGCCCGACCAGGCTGTGGAATACCGCGGCCTCGAACACCGTTTTCGGAACCCGTCGATCGCTCCGCAAATTGCCCCCGGGCACCGCCAGCGCGTCGATGCGACTCCGGTCGCAGCGTTGACGTCTGCGGTCTCCCTCTGTAGACAGTGGGCGACTTGAGTGTTCGCGGCTCGATTTTTGCGAACGGAACACCGCGTATGGATGCTACGAATTTCGAACTCGATCTGCTCAACTTCCACGGTGAGGAGATCGGTCTGACAGTTGAAGAGCCCGGCGCCTCTGTAAAGTGGCTCGTCGAGGATGTTGATGCCGAACTGGATATCGACGACGACGCGCCATTCAAGGCCGAGTTGACCGCCCAACTGGCGGGTACGACCGTTCATATCGACGGTCAACTCACGGGAACTTTCTACTACCGCTGTGGCCGCTGTCTGGAATGGCGCCAGATCGATCTTGACGTAGATGTCGAATTCGTGTTGATGTCTCGCGACTCGTGGGACGAGTCGTACGAGGGCGAAGAAGAAATCGCCCTGGACGAACAGGACCTCGACGTCAGCTATTATGACGACGAGATCATCGACCTCCGTCCCCTGCTTCGCGAGGCCGTTCTTCTGGAACTGCCCAGTTTTCCGATGTGTCCGGACTCAATGTCCGAGGCCTGCGACACCGCCTACGAGCGGGTCGTCGGCGAAGAGACCATCGAGCAAAACGAAGAAAATTCCGTGGACCTGCGCTGGTCGAAGCTCAAAGAGATTGATATCGACGATGACGATTCCTAATGTGCGCCGTCGACGGCACCAGTTGTGCCGAGATGGAATGCCGCTACAAGGAGATTTACCATGGCCGTACCAAAGCATAGAAAATCGAAAGCCAAGACCCGCTCCCGGCGGGCGAATCACGACAAGATGAAGGCGCCGAATCTGCAGCGCTGCCCGCACTGCTATGCGCCCAAGCGTCCGCACCGCGCCTGCCTGGACTGCGGCTACTACCGCGACGAGCAGGTCATCGAGATCTGGGATATCTTTTAAGCCATTCGGTGTTACCCCTGAGGTAACCCGAACGTTTTGCGTCGCCGGCGCCACTCGCGCAGTCCACAGATCGGGCCCGGCACACCGACCACCGACCATAAGCGGATGAGATCGATGGACATCGAAGAGCGCGTCATCGAAGTGGTCGCCGAAGTCCTCGAGACTTCGCCGGAGGAATTGTCCCCCGATCTCGACATTGTCGACGATCTGGGCGCCACCAGCATCGATGTGATCACGCTTGCGTGGCACGTCGAGGATATCTTCGGACTCGGCGAAATCGATGAAGCGACGCTGGAGTCCATCCACACCATCTCGGAGCTGATTGCCGTGGTCGAAGAACGCAGTGGTCAAACCATCGATGACGGCGACAGCGCCGACGTGGTCGTCGCCGCCGATCACGCCGGCGTCGCCATGAAAGCCGACCTCATCGACTGGGTCGAAGGCCGCGGCGTCGACGTCCGGGACCTCGGTCCCGCCGACACCAAGTCTGTGGACTATCCCGACTTTGCCGCCCGCGTGGCCCGTCAGGTCGGGACCGATCGCGTCGAATCCGGGATTTTGATCTGCGGAAGTGGCATCGGCATGTCGATTGCCGCCAATAAAGTCGATGGCGTCCGCGCCGCGGTGGTCACCAACCCCGTCCAGGCCCGGCTGGCCCGTCGACACAATAACGCCAACGTCCTGTGTATCGGGGCGCGGCTGACGGGTCGCGACATGGCCCGCGAGTGTGTGGCGACATTTCTCGATACCTCCTTCGAAGCGGGCGACGACGGTCGCCATCGACGCCGCGTCCGCCGTATCCACGAATTGGAACGGGCGACCGGGTCGAATTGACGGGCCTCTTGTACTACCTCCTCCATGCGCTGTCCCTTTTGTGATCACCTCGAAAACCGCGTTGTCGACTCCCGCAAGGCGCGGGATGGATCGGCGATTCGACGCCGCCGTGAATGTAGCGGCTGCGAGCGCCGGTTTACCACCTATGAACGCGTCGAAGAGGTCTTCCCTCAGATCATCAAGCGCGATGGCAGCCGAGAGGACTACGATCGAGTCAAGGCCATTCGCGGCATTCGCCTCGCCAGCAGCAAGCGGCCGATTTCGACGTCGGCGATCGACCAGGTCATGGATCGCGTCGAACGGCGCATGCTCGCACGCGGAGACCGCGAGATCGAAAGCGACTGGCTCGGCACGGCGATCACCACCGAGTTGCGCGAACTCGACCCGGTGGCCTATATCCGCTTTGCCAGCGTGTACCGCGGCTTTAGTGATATTGAGGAATTTCTACAGGAACTTCGCGAATTCGAAGGCCGCGACGGCGCCTCCCAGGCCACCGACGACGGCGAGGACTAATCGAAATGCCATCACCCCAGGCCACCGCCCGCGACGAGCGCTTTATGGCACAGGCCATCGAGCTTGCGCGCCGGGCCACCGGACGCACCCGCCCAAACCCACTGGTGGGCTGTGTCGTGGTGCGCGACAACGAGATCGTCGGTCGCGGCTACCACGCCTGCGCCGGCGAGGCCCACGGCGAAATCGCGGCGATGAACGACGTCGACGGCTCGCTCGAGGGCTGCCAGTTATACGTCAATCACGAGCCCTGTTGCCACGTCGGACGCACCCCTCCTTGTACGGACGCCATTTTGGAGGCCGGAATCGACCGCGTCGTCGTCGGCACCATCGATCCCGACCCCCGCGTCAGCGGCAAGGGACTCGAGATTTTGCGCGACGCCGGCGTCGACGTCGACTACGGCGTCCTCGAAGAGGAGAGCCGGCGGCTCAACGCCCCGTTCTTTAAGTACATCACCGATGGACTTCCCTGGGTCGCCGCAAAGTGGGCCATGAGCCTGGATGGCAAAATCGCGACCCGGCACGGCGATTCGCGCTGGATCACCGGCGAGTCGGCGCGCCACAAAGTCCATCAACTGCGCGACCACCACGACGCGATTCTCGTCGGAAAACAGACGCTTCTCGACGACAACCCCCGGCTGACCTGCCGGCGCGAGGGCGGACGAGACCCGGTGCGATTTGTCGTCGACGCCCGCCTTGAGGCCCCGCCAGACCACCGCGTATTCAATCACCCAGACTCCTCCGAGACCACGGTGGTCCTGTCGGGAACCGACGCCGACGACGAGCGCCGGCGCCGACTCGAGGACCGCCCCGTCGAGGTCGTCACCCTGCCCACCGACGAACGCGGCTGGCTGGAGCCGACGGCGATTCTGGAGGCCATTGCCGAACGCGAATTACTCAGCGTTCTCGTCGAGGGCGGCGGCGCCCTGTTAGGCTCGCTATTTGATAGCAGCCACGTCGACTACGCCTACGCCTTTATCGCCCCCCGGCTCATCGGCGGCAACCAGGCCCCGACGCCGCTCGGAGGCGACGGCATCAGTTCCATGGATGACTGTCTCGACCTTCGCTCGTCGACGGTCGAACAACTGGCCACCGATGTTTTGGTTCACGGCGAGATCGGTGAGCCCACCTACCGCGCAACCACCCTCGACGAGGAGCCATGAGATGTTTACCGGACTCGTAGCCGATATCGGCACCATCACACGCCGCCGACACGACGGCGACAACACCACCATCAGTATCGAGACCGACTTCGATACCGACGACATCGACATCGGCGAAAGCATCGCCGTCGACGGCGCCTGTTTGACGGTCACCGCCATCGGCGACAACACCTTCGATGTCGACGCCAGCCCCGAAACCCTCGAGCGCACCACCCTCGGCGACCGCAGCGTCGGCGACGGCGTCCACCTCGAGCGGGCACTCCGCCTGTCGGATCGACTCGGCGGCCACATTGTCAGCGGCCACGTCGACGGCCTGGGCACCCTGCGAGACAAGACCCGCGACGGCAACGCCTGGATTCTGACGATCGAGGCCCCCGACGAGGTCGCCCTGTACCTCATCGAAAAGGGCTCGATTACCGTCGACGGCATCAGCCTGACGATCAACGGCGTCGACGGCAATCGCTTCGATCTGGCGATCATTCCCCACACCGCCGAACAGACGTTGATCGGAGACTACGAGGTCGGCCGCTCCGTCAATCTGGAAGCCGATATCATCGGAAAATACGTCCACAAATTCGCCTCTGACGACCGCAACGACATCCGCATCGCCGACCTTGTCGGCGCCGGATTTCTGTAATCCGATTGCGCCTCCGGCGCCGTGCCCGTCCCCCGTTTCTCGAGCCGTGACGTACCCATGACTGAACCCACAGGCCCCATCGAAGGTAGCTCTGAAGAATCGATTGCACGCGTCGAGCGCGCCCTGGAGGCGATTGCCGATGGCGAAATCGTCATCCTCGTCGACGCCGAAGACCGCGAAAACGAAGGCGACCTGTGTATGGCCGCCGACAAAGTGACGCCGGAGGCCATCAATTTTATGGCCAAATTCGGCCGCGGTTTGATCTGTTTGACCCTGACCGGCGACCACATCGACCGCCTCGATATCCCGATGATGGTCAACCAGAACACCAGTGCCTTCGGCACGGCGTTTACGGTCAGTATCGAAGCCGCCGAAGGCGTCTCCACCGGCATCTCCGCCGGCGACCGGGCCCGCACCATCGAGGCCGCCGTCGCCGACGACGCCGGCCCCGAAGACATCGTGATGCCGGGCCACGTCTTTCCGCTTCGAGCCCGCGACGGCGGCGTATTGGTGCGCACCGGCCAGACCGAGGGAAGTGTCGATCTGGCGCGCATGGCCGGATGCCGGCCGGCGGGCGTGATCTGTGAGATCATGAACGACGACGGTTCAATGGCCCGTCTTCCAGACTTGCGCGAGTTTAGCGACGAACACGACCTGGTGCTGCTGTCGGTCACCGACCTCATTACCTACCGACTGGAACACGAGACTCTGCTCGAGGTCGTCGAAGAGGCGCCGCTGGAGACCGAATTCGACGGCGACTGGCGGGTTCGCGTCTACCGCAGTCGCGTCAACGGCTCCGAACATCTGTGCTTTATCTGCGGCGATCCGGATCCCGACGAGCCGACGTTGACCCGCGTCCAACACCGCTGTGACACCTTCGATACCTTCGTGCACAAAAAAGGAGGCTGTACCCGACAGCTGCGCCGCTGTATGGAGGCCATCGCCCGCGAGGGCTGCGGCGTGCTGGTCTATCTCGACAAGCGCGGACAATCGGCCTCCAATCTCGTCCAGAAATACGTGCTGGAAGACCCGGTCAAACCGACGCCCGAACAGCGCGAGCGCCGCGTCAACCAGCCCCAGCAAGAGCTCCGTGTCCTCGGCGTCGGCGCCCAGATTCTTCGCACCGCCGGCTGTGGCTCGGTGCGCGTGATGACCAACCGCCCCAAAAAGATCGTCGGAAGCCAGGGCTTCGGTATCTCGGTGGTCGACCAGATCCCGATTCCCGAATACGACTTCTGAGTGTTGCCGTCGCCCTGCTTCGCCATTGACCGCCTGTTTTTCCCCGGATGTAGACTATGACTGGACCTA
>CAYUPT010000145.1:0-8389 GCA_964446725.1 uncultured Bradymonadales bacterium
CAACGCGCTGACGGGAATGACATCGCAGTAGTCGTTGGCCTCATCGAGCGTTTCGATGATGGGAAGCAAGTCGAGCTTGTCATCGACGAGATCGATTTTGTTGACCGCCAGAATGGCGTCGACATTACTTTCGACGAGTCGCTCCATGACGAATTCTTCATCGGGCGGCAGACTGGCCTCTCCGGTCTTTTGTTGCCAGGCTCGAAGTTCGGCAGCATCGACCAGATGACAGACCAGGTCGACTTCGTTGAGGCTCTGAAGAGCGGTATCCGTCATCGCCCGATTGAGCCGTCTGGACGATTTGTGGATGCCCGGTGTGTCCACAAAGCAGATCTGTCCCTTTTCACGGAAAGTCTGGACGCCTAAGATTCGATTGCGCGTCGTCTGTGGTTTGGACGTCGTCGCCGAGATCTTGATTTCGAGGATGGCGTTCATCAACGTCGACTTGCCGACATTGGGCTGGCCGACGAGCGCGACAAAGCCCGACGGCAGGCGCGAAGTTGTAGTGGACTGACTCATGGATCTTCCTTCATATCATCACCGCCACGCTCAGTGGCTGGTCGGCATCGTGTTCTTATGTAGCCTGGGACTACCGGGCTGCGAAGATGCTCACACCACAAAAACGACGATGTTTGAATCGGCGGAAGTGGAGTTTCGGCAGGGTAACTATGCGGACGCCATGGAGGGGTATCAAGCGTTCCTGGAACAATACCCGACGAGTCCGCTGGCGAATACCGCCGAGATGCGCCTTCGAAATATCCACCGCGAGGTGTCATCGGTCATGGAGCGAGGCGGCGCGCCGCGGCCGTCGTATCACGGTTTCGACGGCGAACAAAGCGCGCTGGAGGCTCCTCAAATGGGGGCTGGCCCCGGCGAATCCGACGATGACCTCGATTCCGATCTTTAGGGCTGTTTTTCTTCGCTGTGTGCCCGGTGCGCA
Source organism: uncultured Bradymonadales bacterium (assembly GCA_964446725.1). Taxonomy (GTDB): domain Bacteria; phylum Myxococcota_A; class Bradymonadia; order Bradymonadales; family Bradymonadaceae; genus SLJM01. The sequence continues at coordinate 941 of CAYUPT010000145.1, forward strand.
TTGCCGGACAGCGATCGATGCTCAGGGTAGTTGATGCACCAATTGGGATCCATTGTGCGACTGCGCCGCCGGTTGGCGTTGAACCGACTGGGCGCGGTCGACGGCGAGCGCCGACGTTCCGCGCTGTTCGCGCTCGTCGGCGCCGCCGCTGCAATTGTGGTCGGTGGTCATGTGGCGGCGCCCACGCTGATGGCGCCCCCCGTCGATCTGGCGACGCCGCGGGGCCTAAGCCCCGACGAGTTGCCGGCGGGCATGATGGCCCTGGAGGCGTCGTTCTGGTTGACCGCTCTTGTGGCATCGGTGCTCAATTTTCGGGTGCTGGAGTTGTTGTTCCGGCGCCCCGATATCGTGGCCCTCCAGCCGCTGCCCATCGAAGCGGGAGCGCTCTTTTCGGACCGGCTGGCAGCGGCGACCACCGAAGCGGTGGTCGCTGCCACAGCGGCCTCCCTCTTTTTCGTACCTTTGCTCTGGCATGGCGGAACCCCGGCGGCGGTCGCCAGCATCGCAATGCTCTTCGGGGGGCTGTTATTTGGCACCGCCGTATCTCTACTGGTCATGGTGCTGGCCACCCAGCGACTGATCCCCGACGACACCGACTCCAAACGTCCATCGCTGACCGACAGTTACGGCGGCCCCGGACAGCTACTGTTGTATGCCCCGGCTGTGGCGTTGGGCGGGATTGTGGTGGTCGCACTATTCTGGAAATTACTGCTGGGCGAACCAATACGGCCCGGTGGTTCGATGCAGCTATTTTGGGTCGGAACGGCGGTTCTGCTTGCGACGACCGCCGCCGGCCTCATGGTCTGCTACCGGGCGTTTGTCGAAGATTACTACGAGATGGCGCCCCGCTTCCACGAAATTGACGCCGCCGATTTCAGTGCCGTCGCCGACTACCAGACGTCGTCCTTCGATACCTCACGGATCTGGGAAACCGGTCTCAACAGTCAGATGCGCTCCACAGTGCGCGCTCTGCTACTGGACGACGATCGACGCATGGCCGGAAGTCGCGTCGGTTATGCCGTGGTGTTGATACTGGCTGTGGTCGGTTTGATTACGGTCGAACTCGACGCGCTGCCGATGTGGGTGGCGGCCATGGTCCCCGCGATAGTGACGGCGGTAATTGTCAATCCCTGGCACCGACTCTACGAACGGGTTCGCTGCCTCGACAATCCACTGGGGCTGCCCGTGGCCGCTGCCGCCCGACAGACCGCCGTCGACCGCCTCGGCTTTCGCGAATTCCTCTTTATCGGTGGCCCCTATGCCATCGCCGCCGCCGTCATTCTCGGCTATTTTCGCGATCTCGGTATCGAGGGTCTTGTCGTCGGCGGCTGCGCCCTGGCGGCTGGAATCGGCCTCGCCGGCGCGGTGTCCATCGGCCGGCGCCTGGGCGCTGAGGGATTGGTAATGCGGGTACTTCCGGCGACCGTCGTCATTGGACTGACGGCCTGCGCTATCGCATCGATCATTGGCGCCGCCGTGGTCTCCATCGCCATCGGTGCCGCCGCCATTTTGCTATCGTTTCGAGCCCGGAGTCGTGATGTCCACAACTGATGCCATTCTTGATATCGATGGCCTGACCAAGCGCTACCGAAGCCTGGTCGCCGTCGATGATATCCATATCGAGATTCCGCCGGGCCAATTCGTGGCCCTTATCGGACCCAATGGTGCCGGAAAGTCGACGTTGATGGGGTGTATGGCGGGGACGGTATCGGCCGATGAGGGCACAGTCCACATCGACGGTGTCGAGGTCACCGACGACCCCGTCGAAGCTCGTCGACGCCTCGGTTACGTTCCCCAGCATCTGACTCTACTCGACTACCTGACCGGAGAGGAATACCTCGATTTTGTCGCCGATCTGCGAGAACTGGATCGCCAACAGCGAGACGCCGAAATCGACGAACTGCTGGCGCTGACGGAATTGGAGGAGTCGCGGGACGCGATCTTGCGCGAATACTCGGGGGGCATGCTTCGCAAATTGGCGCTTTCGGCGGCCCTTATTGGAGCCCCGAAATTACTGGTCCTGGACGAATCGTTCGTCGGACTCGATCCGGAGTCCACACATCGAATTCGACACAAACTCAAAGAACACTGCGAGCGCGGGGGCTCGATTCTGCTCTCCAGCCATATTCTCGATATGCTGGAGCCGATGTGCGACCGGTTTTTGATTCTCGATGAGGGGACGCTGGCCAGGGATATCGACCGCGCCGAGTTGGAGGAACTCCGCCAGTCAAAACGAGTGGACAACCTGACGGATCTATATCTGCAGACGACGGGTAAGGCCGGCGCCGTCGCCGAGTGACCGCTCCGAGGCCCCGCCGGCAACAACCCGGCGGGGCATTCAGTGGTCATCGTTACAGGGTTGGAGAGTCGATCAGAAGCGGCCGCTCATCGCCTTCAATGTCTTCGCCGATCTGCCAGACATCGTCGAAGTCCCAGCCGTCAAAACTCGATTCGTCGCCGAAGTCGGCGGTCTCAAGTCCCTCGCCGCCGTCGCTGTGCGACAGGCCGCTGGTTTCGGTATCCCAGTACGAAGCGTCGATCGTCGTTTGTGACTCGGCGTCGAAGGGATCGGCGCCGGCGACAAGTCCGCCCAGGTCCGTGACCTCTGTCGCGGAAACGCCGCCCGTGGCGTAGGACCGTTCCAGTGTCCCATCCCACATCCGACCGATGAGTCCGCCGCCCCATCGAGGATCATCGACGAGTTCGACGCTGGAATTCGAATAACTGTCGTAGATGGCGGCCTCCAATTCCGACATTCCCAGCAGTCCGCCGACCCGGCGTACTCCGGTCACCGCATTGTCGGAATGAGTGCGTACAATGACGGCGTCGGGTCCGGAATTTCCTCCCGTCACGCCGCCGACGTCAAAGTCATCGGAGCTGACACTTCCGGAGGCAGCACTATTTGAAATCTCGCCGTGGTTCAGCCCTGCAATCCCGCCGGTTCGCGCCTGGCCCTCGACGGTCGCGTCGACGTGGACACCGACGATGATGCCGTCGGCCTGGTTGATGCCGGCAACACCACCGGTGCGATCACCACCGCTGATGGTACTCGCCTCGATGGTAATACCGGAGAGATGGCCGAAATTGACACCGGTCAACGCGCCGGTGTGTTCATTGCCGGCGATGTCGGCGCCGTACAGCGTTAGATCTTGGACACTCCCCTCTTCGGAGATCTCGGCGAACATCCCGACGTGATCGCTGTCCTCGTCGATCTGGAGATTGACGATACTGTAGCCGCCGCCGTCGAAATGACCCGTGAATCCATCCCCGCGCTCACCGAGTACCGGAACGGGACCATTGACTTCGACGTTTGACTTCAGCTCGTAGTGGGCATCCAGGGCACCCTGTGCGGTTTGCATTGTATTGAGTTGTTGGGAGGTGCAGATCGTCCACGGAGATTCTTCGGTGCCCTCGCCACCGCCGAAGGGCGAGGATGTAAAGGAGCAATCCTCGACATCGGCGGTTTCTACGGTCACCGTCTCGGTGACACTATTGTCCCACTGGTCCTGGACCTGGAGTGTGACTTCGACAGAGCCCTGTGCTTCGGCCGGTGCGGTTATCGTTCCCTCCGGTCCATCGGCGTCGAGTTGCCAGTCGCTGTCGTCAGCCGACCACTGATAACCGAGCTCGACGTCATACGGATTATTAACTTCCGCAGTTAACGCGGCCGATTCCAGTGGGCCCACAGACGCCGGTTCGGCGCTCAAAGACCCAATTGAGGGCCCTTCGAGTTCGTCGAGGTTGCGCCACTGCCCATCGAGGCAGATCAGGTCACCGAATTCGTCGAAGGCCTCGATTTCGGCGCATTCTTCACCGGAGGCCGGTTCGTCAGTACACACTCCGTCGGCGCATACTTCTGAATCGTCACACTCGTTGGTGGTGTCACAGGTTGTCTCTGCGGGCTCATCCTCGTTTTGCTGGTTATCCGTCGGCTCCTCTTCGCCGCAGGCGGCGATTGTCAACATCGCAATGACGACCGCAAGCAGGCCAAATCTTCGAGAACTCCTCACTGCAAACTCCGTACGTATTGAAGAAGGTGGCAATTCACCACGTCCACGGGACGCGAATAGGTAGGTAAAGATGTACCAAAGCTGGGGAGATTCGTCCAAGGATTGCGCGTCGAAGCAGGTCGCCGTTGTGCCGTGAGCACGCCCCGGATGGATTCATCGATCAGGGCAACTGGATCTGCCGATTTTCACCATCGCGTTCGACGACGGCGAGATGGCCGGAGCCGTGGCGACGCACAAAAACCAGCGCATCGCTTCGCTGTAATCCGGCTTCTGCAGCTCGACTGCCCGGCGATGGGCGGTCGATGAGCCACTTTCTGCCATCGTCGACCAATTCCAACTGAAGGGATTCCTCGATGTGCTGTCGGTCCGTGATGCGGTCGGCTGCCACCGTGTCGTCGAGGATATCGGAGTCGAGTTCGATGATGATATCGTCGCCGTCGTCGACCGACCCCACCGCCCGGCTTCCCTGTCCCCACCCGGCGTGGGTGGCGACGAGTTCCACGTCAGTACTTCGCCGGGGAATCTCGAGGATGGCCGCCTGGCGGCCCTGACTCTGTGCTTCGTCGACGCGAGCTCCGTTACTCCAGGCCTCGATCCAGGCTCCGGTGACGCCGCTACCGCGAGGCTCGGCAACCCGGACATGGAGTTCTGCGGTCGGCTCCCCGGCGTCTTCGCCGTCCTGGGCCGATGACGCCGCGCCCGGCGAGCTCCCACCGCCACCGGAGCTGGCTCCTCGAGCCATCGGCTCATTGGAAGGCGATGAAGCACGTCCCCCGGAAGCGGCGTTCGACGAAGTCGAAGAAGCCGACGGTGCCTCCGAGCTCGCCAGCTCGTGGATCGAGGGTCGGCGCCAGGCCTGAGGAGTGCGCATCCCACCGCCGTCATCGAGCGAAATCTGGAGTGGTGTCGACGGTTCGGCATTGTGGTCGACCGTGACCGTAGTCCGGGCGTACCCGTCGGCATCGATCGTCAGGTAGTAGTCGTCGGGGGGGATGGCATCGAAGCCGATAAGGCCGTCGGCTTCCGAGGTCTGTTCCAGTTGGACAAGGCCGATGCTATTTTTCGCGAGTCGTGCATACGCACCGTCGATCGGATTGTTGTCGCGATCGACAATTTCCAATTGCAGATCCGAGGCCTCCCGAAGTTGAACCCTGCGCCCATCGCGCGGTGGCACCGGACCATCGAGGCCACGAATCAGTCCCCAAAAGGCTCTGGGGGGCCGGTGTTCGTCACCGGGGCTTCGGGCCACGATTTTGTAGTTTTGATTGTCTCTGCCGCCGAGCCGACTGACGTCATTTATCGGCAGATCGAAGAATCCGGCGCGATCCGTTGATCGCGACACAAAGGGCCACATCCCGGGCGCTCCGACGAGAACATCGGCTTCCACCGGGTGGTCGTTGTCATCGACGAGGTAGACCCATCGGTCGTCCTCCTGGGGAGGGTCTACGTCGATGGGAGGACCTTCGGTGGTCTCCGCCCAGGGGTTGAATTCGTACTCCGCCCGGGGTTGTGGTTCGGCGTCGCTCTCATCTTCGCCGAGCCAGGGGCTCCACAGGGTGGACAATAGAACAAGGACCGACGCCGCCGCCCCGACCACAGTCACCTGTTGTTTCCAGTTGCTATCCAATACTGAGCGCTCCGCAGACGTCCCGCGCTACCAAGGCGCGACGTAAATCCATGGCGAATAGGCAGCCCGTACACTCTGGGGTCTTCGGCAGCCCGATTCAATCTCGCCATGGTAAACACCTCTGCGCCGGAGATTCTTCCGGCCCCCCATCGGAAACCGCGCCGGTAACGCCAGTAGGCGTCGCCGCGAAACCTCTGGTGTGGTGTATTTTAGACGGTGAGTCGGTCGACGACGGACTGCGAGATCTGCTCGACGGCATGTTCGTCCTGGAGCTGGTCGAGCCAGCTGGCGCACTCCATCGTTCCGTCGCCGGCCTGCAGAAGTCGCTCACCGCCCTGCTCATTGCAGCGATCGAGATGACTCTGCACGCGGGGATGTTCGAAGCAGCGACGCAAAAAGCGCAGACTTCCCGATGCCTCATGCCACAGTCGAAGGCAGGCATCGACGAATTCCTTCGCGTAGCCCTTGCTGCCGAGATACCCGGGCGTGCATCCCTCATGAGTGGTGTAGCGATCGAGCAAGATCGACGCGATATGAATATTGGCCACAAAGGCCCGCACCCAGGTCTCGACGGCCTGGTCCAGTCGGTGGTCCTGAAAATACGCCAGCCCCAGATTATAGAGGACCGCCGGCTCCACCGGGACCTGCTGATAGCGCTCGATGGCCTGGGGGATATCGCCGCGCAGATGATGAATCTCACCGGCCAGATACAGACATCCGATGTAATCCTCGCCGAAGTGGGTGCCCAACCACTCGAAACAATTCAGTGCCGGCTCCAGATTACCGAGCCGGTACAGCGCCAGTGCCCGGCCTTCGACGGCGCGCAAAATCGCCTCGTCGTCACCGCTGACGGCCGACGCATCCAGTTCATCTCCAAAGACGCTTTGCACCGCCCGGTTGTAGGCCGACTCCGCGCCCTGCAGATCGCCTTGCTCCCAGCAGACGAGTCCCAGGTAATTTAGAAATTCAAAGTCATCGGGAAATTCGGAGACGGCATCTTGAAGGATGCCCCGGGCCACGTCGTGTTCCTTCGAGGAGATGGCCTCCATGGCCTCCTTGAGGAACATCGCCCGTTGGTCGGGATCGCCGTCGCTGTCTTCGAGGGTTGCCAGGATGCGCTCGGACTCCATGTGGAGTTGTTCGAGTAACTCCCGGACTCGGCCCCGGGTATCGGGTCTAAAGTCCTGGAGCCCTTCGACTCCGTTTAACAGTCGCGTCGTGTCGCCCAAAAGCTCAAGTAACACTTTCATAAACCTTCCAGTGTCGGATGTACCACTCATCGATCTCAGTCACCCCTAAACCTTCACTTCAGATCCTTCCTGCTTCGGGGCGGCGCCCAGAATCAGGGACAATTCGGGGTCCGTCAATTATTTTCTGATCGCTGGCGCCCGGAGCAGTTGCAAGGTCATGTGTAATAGACAGCCCCACATTTGCTCAGTCCTGTAGACACAGTGCTTCGCTTCCGCGCTCGCCGACGTCAAAATGTCGCATGCGACATCGGCGAATCGGGTCTTTTCGGCCCCTCCGGCCGCCGCCCCATCCTGCTTTTTGGGGCGACTGTTTGAATTGTCGGGACCTGGCGCGCCCTCAATTGGCGGCAGTCCTCGGGATGTATTCCGTCGAGTCGAGACTGTCTTTTCTTCGACTCTGTGTTCCCGACCCGGTCTGGGTCGTCGTCTCATATTGTGACCCCTGTGAAGGGGCGGGTTTTTTAGCGCCCTTGCGGGTGACTGAAGACGCCCGCTTGCACCTCCCTTAGGAGGTGGTGTGGACCGCAACCGCTTTTTGGTGAGACAAAATTTTTGGAACCCG
>CAYUPT010000146.1:0-8375 GCA_964446725.1 uncultured Bradymonadales bacterium
AGGAGTACCACTTCGACGTCCTATTCCGGATCCTCGCCGAGTTGCGCCCGGAACTCGAGGGCCGGCTCCATCACCTGTCATATGGGATGGTCGAGCTTCCGGAAGGCAAAATGAAGAGCCGCGAAGGCAAAGTCGTCGATGCCGACGACCTCTTAGATGAGATGCAACAACTCGCCGACAGCGCCGTCGACGAACGCTACAGCGATCTGGACGACGACGAACGCAAGGAGCGGGTGGAGGCCATCGGACTGGCGGCGCTGAAGTACTACATCCTGGATTTCGCCCCGCGCACCACAGTGCAATTCGACCCCGAGCGCTCCATCGATTTTCAGGGCCGCACCGGGCCCTACTGCCTGTACGGCTATGCGCGCATCGAGTCGCTCAAACGGCGGATCGGCGGTTGGCCCGAACTCGATGACGCCGGCCGACAGCAGGCACTGGAATCACTGGGAACGCAGCGAGAGATGAAGGTTATTCGAACCCTCCAGCGCTGGCCGGCGGCCATCGACGGAGCCTGTGACCAGCTAAACCCAGGCCGGATCACGGAGTTTCTCTTCGAGTTGTGCAGTGCCTTTTCGAGCCTCTACAACGACGACGACCACCGGATCGTCGATATCGACGGCCCCCGGCGCGACGGACTGTTATTGCTTGCCAACGCCGTCCAGCACAATCTGGCGGCCGGCCTCGGCATTTTGGGCATTCCGACCCTCGAGGAGATGTAGGCGCAATGAGCTATCGGCCGGTCACGGCCGGCTACAGCCAGCCATTGTCGCGGTACCAGCGGGCGGTCTGGCGCGCCCCGTCGCCGAGTGTCCACTCCGGTTCCCAGCCGAGATCCCGCTGGATGCGCTCGTATCCGCAGACCCAGCCAGGCTGGCACATCTCGCGGTATTTATCGCGATTGAAGGTCGCCGTCACATCCAGGACGTTTCCTCCGACTTCGGCAATGGTGGCCGCCGACGCCATCAGCCAGCGCGGGATGGGAATCGTCAGCGCCGACTTGCCGACGGCGTCGGCGATCAAATCGCCGAGTTGTTCCCAGGTATAGGCCCCACCGTCGTCGATGGGATAGACCTCGCCGTCGCCGGGAGCATCGAGACAGGCGATGACCGCCGATGCAACATCTTCGCCGTGAATAACACTGAGCCAGCGCTGGCGACCTCCGATAATCGGTGCCAGACGTCGATCGGCGAACTGGAAGACCTCGAACATATCGCGATCTCGCGGACCGTAGACGACGGGAGGCCGCACAATGGTCACCGCGAGTTGGTCTCGGTGGGCAAGTACCGCCCCTTCCCCATCTAATTTGCTGCGCCCGTAGTGACTGACCGGGCTGGGAGTAAGTTCCGTTTTTCGGGGCTCTTTGCCATTGGACGGCCCCTGTGCGGAGACACTGGAGATATAAATAAAACGCGTATTCTCGCCGCCGACCTCGGCGACGCGATCGACTAACCGCCGCGTTCCATCGGCGTTGACTTCATACAGCGTCTCCGCACTTGGAGCTCCGGTCAATCCGGCGACGTGAATCACGGCATCGACATCGCTCAGCGGCTCCGTCAGCCGGTGGACGTTCTGAAGATCGGATTCCACCAATTCGACGTCGAGCTCCTCCAGATGCTCGGTATCCGAGGTGGCGCGAACCATGGCGACGACGCGATGGCCTTCGTCGACCAATTGCTCGGCGATATGCGAGCCGACAAACCCCGTTCCACCGGTCAAAAATACATCCATAATACTTCCCTGCGCGCGGCGTCTAAGCTTGGAGTCAGAGTTCTTTTTCGAATACCCGATAGGTTTTGTAGTGTTCGGCGCCCATAAATTCCATGCCCTGGTTGATGCGCTCGTTGTCGGCGAGCGTCCATCCGGCTTCCGCCTCCTGATAACCACGGGCGTAGGCGTTTCGGTGAATCGTGACGTAAAGCAGGAGACTCAATCCGCCGAGGCTGCTGCCGCGGAATTTTTCGCGAACGCCGAGCAAGATCTGCCGAAAGGATTTCGGAGGCGTGCGCTTGAGGCGATACGCCATTCGGGCCCACCCGAACGGAAAGAGTCGTCCACCGAGATCGGCGACGGACTCGTGAATATTGGGCAGTGCCACGGCCATGGCCGCCGGCTCTCCGTCGACTTCGGCGATCAGGCATAGCTGGGGGTCGGCGATGAGCCGAAATTGCTGGGCGACCTCCTCGACCTCGCCCTCTGTCAGTGGGACAAAGCCCCAGTTATCGGACCAGGCCTCGTTGAAGATCGACATGATGGTATCCAGGTCTTCGTCGAGACGCTCCATCTCCACGGGGCGCACCACCAATCCCGGGTGCTCAGAGACGGCATCGGCGATCTGCTGGACCTGCTCGGGTGGATGTTCTCGGTGGTAACGCCACGCAAAGAGATCCTGGACCCCGTGGAAGCCGGCGCCGTCGATCAATTGTTCGTAGTAGCGCTTGCCGTGGGGCATCATGACGTAATTCGGATGCTGGAAGCCGTCGACAAGAAGCCCCGATTCCTCGTTGATAGAAAACGAAAAGGGGCCGCGGATACGCTCCATGCCGCGGGCGCGACACCAGTCTTCGGCGGCCCGTAGTAAACGCGTCGCAACGCCCCTATCGTCGATGCACTCGAAGAAGCCGAAAAAGCCGGCGCCGTCATCGTGGACACGGAGATGCTCGCCGTCGACCTGAGCGGAGATACGGCCGACGATCTCGCCGTCTCGACGCGCGACAAAAAGCTGGGCTTCGCCGTGATCGAACCAGGCGTTGCCGCCGGGCCGAAGCCGATTCCACTCCACTAGATCGGGAAGGGAGCGAAAATTGGGGTCTCCCCGGTACAGTCGTCGACCGAAGCGCACAAAATCGAGTCGGTCCCGCGCTCCACATACGGGTTCGATATCGCAAGGCGCACTGCGACTCGACGAGCTATCCAATACCTCTGTCGTCACCTGGTCTCCTGGGCGTGTGATGGAAAATCAGGGCGTACGTTCGCGATGACTGTCGACGAGCCCATCGATGCGCTCCTCGAGGTCATCGACGTCGCGTTGCATGGCGCGCTGGCGAATCAGTACAGCCGCCAAAAACCCGGCGACCATCAGCCATAAAATCAAGTAGCCGATCACCATCAGCGTCCCCCCCGGCACCACGGTCTCTTCGACGGGCAATTGACCGTTCGCATAGCCGACGGACGTCGCCAGCGACGAGAGGCCGATGATCGTCGACGCTATAAGGCCTCGAAGATAGCTATGGATGTGGCTCTTAAACTTCATCGTCGCTCCCAATGGCTCTGGGGTCTTGAGGGTCTATACGTGATGGTCATCGACGATCCTGGGAGTCAATCGTTTCGTGTTGGATACGCTCCAGATCGGCGATTTCCAGATACAGCGATTCGATGGTCGATGCCAGGCGCCGATTGCGAAATCGAACCCAGAACAACACTGCAAACAGCAGCAAAAACGCCACCATCATCACCCGCAGTGTCACCGACATCTCCGGTGCCAGCCCGCCTCCGCCTTCGCGCTCGACGACCGGATGCATTCCGCCCCACAACTCGACGGCGTAGTGAACGATGGGGACATTGACGATGGCAATAATCGCCAGCGATGCCGAGACCTTGCGGATGCGCTTGCCGTCCCCACCGAAACGCCGGAGCAGCACGTAGCTTCCGTACATCACAAAGAGCACGAAGGTCGCCGTCAATTGTGGATCCCAGGTCCAGGCCGTCCCCCAGGCCTTGTAGGCCCAGAGCGGCCCGGAAATCAGCACGAAGAGACAGGCCAGCAAGCCTGTTTCGGCGCCCACGACCGCCGCACTATCCCACAATTCATCGGGTCTAAGTAGATACAGCAGACTGCACAGCGCGGAGACCACAAATCCGGCGTACATCGCCATCGCCGACGGCACATGAGCGTAAAATAGTTTCTGTACGATGCCCATCTGGCGCTCGATCGGTGCGTAAAAAAACACCAATCCCAGCGCCACCAGCATTGCGATCACTGCCAGTGCGGCGACCACGGGTGCGATTTTATTGTCGATTGTATCGAGCATCGAAGGCCTCGTTGATATCATCGTACAGCCGACACGTCCCTCGCCATTTCAGCGCGGCAGCGGCGAGAATCGACCGCCTGTGCTGTAGCACGCTGTACGGGGGGGCGACAATCCCTGTTGGAATCTTTTCGACGGCGCTCCGAGGTCCGTTGGATTGACGGGCATTTCCCGGCTGCGGTATAGTCGGCGACGCCTGTCACGTCATTGACGCGCACTCGATCTGTGGTTTCCGACAAGGCCACGGTGTGTCGCGTCGGTCGCCCCTGGTGGCGTCACCTCAATCTGTTCTCGCGTGCGTGATTACGAGATGATCCCGAAGAAGATTTTCGAACAATCGATCAATCGCTACTTCGATTGCATTGTCCCCTATCTGGAGGACGACTCGGTCAGCGAGATCATGATCAATGGCCACGACGACATCTGGATTGAGGTCGATGGCATGGTCAAGAAGACAGACGCCGTTTTTGACAATCCCGACGACCTGCTCGGCGGCGTCAAAAATATCGCTCAATACGTCGGCAAAACACTCAATGAATTGAACCCACGGATGGAGGCCCGTCTTCCCGACGGCAGCCGTGTCCACGTCGTCTTGCCGCCCTGTGCTCGCAACGGAGTCTCGGTGGCCATCCGGCGCTTCGGCGAATTCGACCTGTCGCTCCAGAAGCTCATCGAATTCGGTTCGATTCATCCGGTGGGCGCCAAGTTTATCAATCTCTGCGTCCAGATGGAGCGCAATATCATCGTCGCCGGCGGTACCGGTAGCGGTAAGACATCGCTGCTCAACTGCGTTTCGGCCAAGATTCGCTCCGACGAACGGATTGTCGTTATCGAGGACTCCTCGGAGCTCCAGCTCCAACAGCCGCATACGCTGATGCTCGAGACCCGCGGTCCCGACGCCAAAGGCCGCGGCGAGGTCACCATCGGCGACCTCTTCCACTCCGCGATGCGACTTCGCCCGGATCGAATTGTCATCGGTGAGATTCGCGGCGGCGAAGCGCTGACATTGCTCCAGGCGATGACCTCCGGCCACGGCGGTACGATGTCGACCTGCCACGCCACCTATCCCGATGATACGCTTCGACGCTTGGAGACGATGTCGATGATGAGCAACGTCGAGATGCCGCTTCAGGCGCTGCGCTCCCAGGTCGCCAGCGCCATCCAGATCATCATCCAGACCAGTCGCTTCAACGACGGAAGTCGTAAAATCACCCACATCTGCGAGGTCCTGGACCTCGATCAAAACGGCGAGTACACGATCCGACCACTCTTCGTGTTTCGGAATCGCGGCAACGATCCGAAGACCGGCGAGGTCTTGGGCGAACACATCGGATGTGGCAACATTCCGACCTTCGCCGACCAGGTCGAACAACAGGGTCACAGCATCGAAGAGAGTTGGTTTGCTCCACCGCCGGATGCCGCCTAAACCGCTGCTTGTCCGGGCGCGAGTGTTCGCGCCGCTACTTTTCTCCAATTTTTGCGACTACGATGTCCGACAACTTTGACGACAAGCCCGGTTCCGCCGACGACGGCACCCCCTCCGAGGACGACTTTTCGGAAGATGCCAAAACGCAACTCGTCGATCTCGACGCGTTGCAGGCCGGCGCCGAATCCGAGGAGTCGGAACCGCAATTTGCGCCACCGCCGACGATGGATTCCTCGGACTCTGCGCCGCCATCGGACGGCGGCGGCGAGTTCGACGGTGAGAAGACCGAACTCTTCGAGGTCCCGCCGTCGATGCAGGATGACGAAGACGACGCTATCACCAGCAGCGCCCCGGCCTACGACGCCGACAGCTTCGAGTCGAGCTCCGGCGACGCCGCCCCCCCGACGACCAGCGCCAGCTTCGACTCCGATCCGGTCAGCAACAATATGTCCTCCGTCGACAACCCGGATGCCTCCGTCGGCGGCACATCGTCTGGCTCGTCTTCAGGCTCCAACCAGGTCTATGTCGACAGCGATCAAGCCGGTCATGATGGCGCTACGCAATTTATCAACGTCAATGATTTCGCCGACAAAAAAGAGGCTCATTTCACCCCGGAACAGCAGCAGGCCGGTTACGATGGAAGCACTCAATTTGTCGACGTCAATGCGTTGAAAGCCGGCAGTCAGGCCGCCGGCGGCGACCCCATCGAAAACGACACCGACTTGCAGCGGGGCTACGAATTTGGCTCCAATGATATCCAGCGCGGTGAGATCACGCTGATCCATGCCCGCAATGCCGTGGGCCGGGGCGTCATTCTCAAACAAGTCTGGGAGGGTCGGCCCGAGGAGATGAGCACCCCGCTTCGAGAGCGGATCGCTCAGCTACATGAGATCAAACATCCGGGCCTGATCGCAATGAACGGGATGTTCGTCAGCGACTCCGGGATGTGGATTGAACTCGACGCCCCGGTCGGCCAGCGGCTCACGGAGGTCATCGAACAACAGGGGCCGATGCCGCCGGAAACGGTGCTCGACTGGGTGGAATCGATCGCCGATGTCATCGAATTTATCCATGGCGAACAGCTGGCCTACGCCAATTTGACGACCGACTCGGTCTGGATTCAAAACGACGGCACCATCCAGCTCGAACCCTTCGATATGCTGCGGCTCGAAGATCGGGGCAATCTCGGCGTCTTCGGGCCTCCGGAGATGAACGCCCCCGACGACCAGCGCCAGTTGAGTCCGGCCACCGACGTCTACAGCCTGGCTGCCGTCGCCGCCGCCGCGTTGACCGGGCTTCCTCTACGACCGGCAAATCTCGAGGAGTACGACGACCAGAAATTGGTACAGAAACTCTACCGCGCCCTCGACGACGAAGCCGGCGAACGGCCCCAACAGGTCCGACACTTCGTCGAAGAACTCCGCGGAGGCGATGGACTGGACATCAAAATCGTCGGCGCCGGCGTAGCTGCCGTTCTGTTGCTCAGCGTAGCCGGCCTGGCCGTGTTGACCGGCGACGATCCCGAGACCACCGATGAGCCGGTCCGCGCCGAAGTCGAAGACGAGCCAACCGGACAAGGCGATGTCCCCGCCGGTGACCCCCCTGGTGCAGATGACCCCGCCGAACAACCCGACGACACCCGGGCCGAATCCGACGGCGATCAGGCTGTAGACCTTCCCGGTACTGTGACCAACGACCCTCGACTCACCATTGTGACCAGCTACGAGTCGAATCCTCCCGCCGATGCCGATTCTCCGATCACCGCCGAACAGATCGAAGAGTGGCGAACAGAAATTCAGGAATTTCGACAGGAGGGCGACGACGCCCGCGACGACTCCGATGCCTTTGATGCCTATGAACAAGCGCTGGAGCGGTTGACCCAGATCTTGCGCGACGATCCCAGCGAGGACGACCGCGAGACCTGGCGGGAGTTGTACGTCGATGACGTCGTCCAGCAGGAAGTCGAAGAGTTGCTCCGACGCATCGAAGAGTCCCTGCTCGACGGACGAATTGCCAGTGCGAACCGGCGCTACGGCCGGCTGTCGCGGATCAACCCCAATGCCAACGCCCGCAGCTTTATGAGTGAGCACAATTCGGCCGACGTAACGCAATTGCAGCGCGTCGGCGCCGATGACGACGAGGATGACGATGAGTGATGCCCGCTTGACATCGACCAGAGTCCATCCGGCGTTTGTGACACTGCTGGTGTCGTCGATCCTTGCCGCCTTCTTGTTGGGCTGTGGCGACGATGAAGGCCCCCGCGAGATCCCGGATTACGACTTTGAGATCGAGGTCGAAACCACCACCGATGATGACATCGCGGTCCCCGGTGTGCCCGTTGAACTGGACGGCGAAGTCGTCGGCTACACCGACAGCGACGGCCGGTTTGAAGCGACGCTGCGCGAGCAACCCAACGAACTTGTCGAGTTGTCGATCCGGGATATCGACGGCTATCGAATCCTCGACGATGATACGACCATCGAAGAGACACTGCGATTGGTCGAGCGCCTTGACGGCGATGGCTATCGCGGCGTTCCCGTGCGACAAAGCATCGAACTTCAATCGACACTCCAGGAGCATCTGCTGTGGGTCTCTATCGAGTGCGACGATGATCTCGACGACAGCTACTGCCAGGATGTTCCCATCGAACTGGACGGTGAATTGATGGCCCGCACCGACCGCCAGGGCACTGCTCATTTCCCCTTTGAATCGACGTCGGGAACCGAGCACAACATCGCCGTCGTGCCCGAGGCCGACGACAGCGATATCGATATCGAACCCGACGCGCCGCGCTACAACATCGTCGCCGGCGCCGAATCCTCCGTCTTTTACATCGCCGAGACGTTTACCGATCCCGATCCCCCCCGCACCTACACGCCTCCGCCGAGTCGTCCGGAACCAGCTCCGTCTCCATCGAGTTC
>CAYUPT010000147.1:0-8315 GCA_964446725.1 uncultured Bradymonadales bacterium
GCCATGTAGTAGTCCTGGAGTTTGCACTCGCCGGCCTGGTCGCAGATCGCGCAGTCGACGGGGTGATTGAGCAGGATGAATTCCAGCACCGCCTTCTGGGCTTTGACGACGCGCTGGCTTTCGGTCTTGACCTCCATCCCGTCCGATACTTCGGAGTAACAGGCGGGCTGAAGGTCGGGATTGCCGTCGACTTCCACCAGGCACATCCGGCAGTTGGCCGGAATCGAAAGCGCCGGGTGGTAGCAAAAGTGGGGCACCTCGTAGCCGGCCTGAGCGGCGGCTTTGAGGATGGTCGTCCCCTTTTCGACCTCAATTTCGGTATCGTTGATGGTGACTTTTGGCATTGTAACAAACTCCGATGCTGGACCCGACTCGTCGACGCGTCGTCTCGAAATGGGGCGCTCAAGACGGGTTCACAGTTATTTGTCGCATTCCCCACCGATCATATTGATGGTGTCGAAGGTGGGGATAATATCGGCGAGCAGACCGCCTTCGATCAGCTTGTGGATTCCGCCCATCATAATCAGACTCGGCGAGCGGACGTGAATCTTCCAAGGCTTGCCGGTGCCGTTGGAGACGATATGAAAGCCCAGTTCTCCGTTGCCGGCCTCGGTGTAGCTGTAGATCTCGCCGGCCGGGACCTGGATGCCCTCAAAGACCAGTTTAAAGTGCGAGATCATGCCCTCGATGGTGTTGTAGACTTTCTCTTTTTCGGGCAACACCACTCGCGGGTCGTCGGAGTTGATGGGGCCGGGCTCCATCTTTTCGAGGCACTGGTCGATGATTCGAGCCGACTGGACCATCTCGTCCATGCGCACCAGGTAGCGATCGTAGTTGTCGCCATTTTCTCCGACGGGGACGTCGAAGTCGACTTCGTCGTACATAAAGTAGGGATGGTCCTTGCGAATGTCGTAGGCGACGCCCGTCGAGCGCAGGCAGGGGCCGGTGTAGCCGTAGGACTTGGCCATCTCCGGGGTCAGCACGCCGGTGCCCTGGAAGCGGTCCAAAAAGATACGGTTGCGCTTGAGGAGCTGATGGATCTCGTCGCGGATCTCGAAGAGGCGTTTTTTGGCGTATTGCCACTGCTCTTCGAAGTCGTCGGTCAAGTCGTCTTTGAGTCCGCCGATACGGCCGTAACTGACGGTCAGTCGGGCGCCGGTGACCTCTTCGATGAGGTCCCAGATCAATTCCCGGGCCTCGATGCAGTACAAAAAGGCCGACATGGCGCCCAGCTCCAGGGCCGCGGCGCCAGTGCAGGTGAGGTGGTCGGCGAGGCGGCTGATCTCGCCCATCAGGGTGCGAATCCAGTCGCAGCGCGGCGGGACGTCGATTTCGAGCAACTGCTCGACGGCCATCGCGTACCCGAAGTTATTGAGCAGCGGGCTCAGGTAGTTGAGCCGGTCCGTGTACGGAAATACCTGCGTCCAGGTGGCGTTTTCACATTCCTTCTCGAAGCCGCGGTGCAGGTAGCCGACCTCGGTTTCGCACTTGATGATCTTTTCGCCCTCCAGCGTCAGCGTAAAGCGGACGGTCCCGTGGGTTGCCGGGTGGCTGGGGCCCATCTGCAAGAGCATCGGCTCGGTATGGACGTCCTGATCGATTGGTTCGTAAACATCTTCGGCCATGGTGTTCTCCAGGCGGTGACTCGTTGGGGGGCGAGGGCGGCGGCGCGTTATTGTTCGTCGCGCGAGCCCGTCGCCGATTTGTTTTTGACGAAGACGTTGAATTCTTCGACGCTGTCGCGCTCTCTCGTCAAAAGATCCATGCGCGGCTGGGCGGCCTGCTTTTCGTAGTCTTTGCGAAGCGGGTGGCCCTCAAATTCCTCGTAGAGCAATACCCGGCGCAGGTCGGGGTGGTCGTCAAATTCGATGCCGTACATGTCGTAGACTTCGCGCTCCGTCCACCCGGCACATCCGTACAGATGCGAGATCGTCGGCACCGTCGGGTCATCTTCTTCGACGGGGACGCGCAGCATCAGCATGTGTTTTTTCTCGATGCTGTACAGCACGTACACCACTTCAAAGCGCGGCTGTCGATTGTCGTAATCGACACAGGAAATCGACCTCAGAAAGTCCATATCCGTGCTGTCGTCATCGCGAAGGCGCTCGATGATGTCTGGCAGGCGGTCGCGCTCGACAATCACCGTGTCATTGCCCAGTCGCGAATGGGAGTCGATGACTTCGTCTTCGAAGTGTTGTTCGACGAATTTAATGAGCTTCTTGGCCATAACTGCGTCCGGAGTTCAAAGAGCGTCCACTGAGAGCCTTCGATATACCCCCCGAGATTCGAGGGGCAATCGGCGGCCTTCAGCTCGTCGCCTCCTTCTTGGGTTTCAGGCGCTTAAACGGCGAGTTGCCCTCGGGCTCCTCGTCGCGCTGGCGCACCTTTTCTTCGTAGGCGTATTTTTCCCAGGGCTCCTGTTCGATCTTGTCTTGGAGCTTCATCAACCCGTCGATGACCTGTTCGGGCCGCGGCGGGCAGCCGGGGATGTAGACGTCGACGGGGATGATTTTGTCGATGCCCTGGATGGTGGCGTAGTTGTCGTAGAAGCCGCCGGTCGACGCACAGACGCCAAAGGCCATGACCCACTTCGGTTCCGCCATCTGCTCGTAGATGCGTCGAAGCATCGGTCCGAGCTTGTGGTTGACCGTTCCGACGACCCACAAAAGGTCGGCCTGGCGCGGCGAAAAGCGCGGGATCTCAGCGCCGAAGCGGCTGATGTCGTAGCGCGCACTCGACGTCGCCATATACTCCATCCCGCAGCAGGCGGTGACGAAGGGATACTGAAATAGGGAGAATTTTCGGGCCCAGTTGACCGCGCTTTCCAGGCGGGTGGTGAGCACTTCCGGTAGTTGATGTTCTAGTCCCATTCGAGACCTCCTTGACTCCATTCATAGACGAGTCCAATCGTCAGGATCGCCAGGAATATTGCCATGACTCCAAAAGAGTAAAGCCCATGGCCCATCGCCGCGCTGTCGCGCCAACTCATGGCCCAGGGAATGACGAAAATTGTCTCCAGATCGAAGAGAATAAAACTGATGGCCACCAAGTAAAACTTGATGGAGAACCGAAGTCCGTGGGGCTCTCCAATCGGGTCCGAGCCCGATTCATAGGCCATCAATTTTTCGGCCGTCGGATTCTTGGGGCCGAGAAATGTCGCCAGGCAAATCAGAACCGTCACCACGGCCAGAGCCATGAGTGCCAGTAATACCAGCGGCAGATAATCAGAAATGAGCATGGTAACAACTCGTCCCAGTAGAGCATCGAAACGAAACCGACGACGCCTCGTCGATTCCGGGGCGTGAGGCCGGAATAAACCGCCGTGTGGCGGCGTCGAAACGAGGGCGAAAAAGCGCCCGGCGCACTGAGTAACACGGGGCCTTACAGGGTGTCAAACCCGGGCCCGGCGGTGTCGCAGGGCGCGGTTTGCTCCCTTCGTATCTGGCTGTGGAAGTAACAGACAAGGTCGCTGCAACAATCCCGATCGAGGCGATAGGGCGGCGAAAACCGCACTTCCGATCGCCGCGCCAATCATCGGGAGAGGCGGTGGTGGTCTGCACCGATGTTCAGGGCAATGCTTGACGCGGGGACACCTGTTCAGTAGTTTTGATGGAGCCTATTCTCCACCTACTAAACGGTGCACGTGCGCGGGTGGTCGGCATCGACGTCCGTGCGGTGAACCGTTGTTGGTTACTACCACTGTCAGGATGAGCCCATGACGCCAACCGACGAATTGACGAAGCGACAATCGGAGGTGCTCAACGTGATCGCCCAGCACATCGAGGAAGTCGGCTATCCACCGACGATCCGCGAACTCGGCGATGCGCT
This sequence comes from uncultured Bradymonadales bacterium, assembly GCA_964446725.1. Lineage (GTDB taxonomy): Bacteria > Myxococcota_A > Bradymonadia > Bradymonadales > Bradymonadaceae > SLJM01. Next base: position 3,829 of record CAYUPT010000147.1, read on the forward strand.
GGGAATCAGTTCCACCAACGGGGTCAACGATCACCTCAAGGCCCTTGAAAAAAAGGGATACCTCAGTCGCGAGAGCTCGAAGTCGCGGACCATGCAGCCACTGTACTGGCCAGATGGAACGCCCTATGTGGCCAATGAGAGCGTGGAGGCCGAAGACGCCATCGACGATGAGATCCACCAGGTGCCTGTGGTCGGACGGATCGCCGCCGGCGAACCGCTGACGGCGGTGGAGCGCACGGAACACAAAGTCGCCATCGGCGAGGGGCTGCTGGGGCGACCCAAAAGCGAGGTCTTTGCCCTGAGAGTGCGCGGCGACAGCATGATCAACGACGGTATTTTCGACGGCGATTACATCTTCGTGCGCCGTCAGCCCGATGCACCGGATGGGCAGATCGTGGCGGCCATGATCGAAGGGGAGGCGACGGTCAAACGGCTGTTTCGAGAGGGCAATCAGGTGCGACTGCAGCCGGCCAATGACTCCATGGAGCCCATTTACGTCCACGCCGACGAGGCCCGGGAGACGGTGATCATCGGTCCGGTGGTCGGGGTCTACCGGCGGATGTGAATTCTCAGAACAACCCGATGCGCCCCTGAGCCCCCAGCGAAAAGGCGTCCATCGACAGGGCGATGGCGATGTGCAGAAAGACGCCGGGCCAGATTGAGCGCAGGTGATAGGACATCGCCCCCAGGGCGATGCCGGCGACGATCGAGCCCAGGGTCTCCGGCAGTGGTTTGCCAAAGTGGATCATGACATAGGGGATCGTCGATACCAGAATGGCGTAGGCCCCGAAGCGGTGTTTGAGGCCGTGAATCAAAAATCCGCGGTAGAAAAACTCCAGTGCCAGAAATTGAGCGGCGTAGATCAATTGCCACAACAAGAAGTCTAGGACACTTCGGTCGGCCTCGTTGTAAAAGGGATACGACGACTGAAATTCATCGGTGAAACTGGCGCCGACGACAAAGGGCAACATGATCAGAAAAAGCCCCAGACAGAGGCCAAATGGTGCCGATCCGAACGGCGAGTTCAGACCGTAGTCCCGGAGCCGATCTCCAAAGACGTAGCGAATCAACAACAGCGGGACGATCAGATAGCCGATAACGGTGGTGCCGCTCCAGAAACCGAGTCGGATCAACCGCCCGTACTCCGAGTGCTGGAACCAGTGGCCCAGTAATTCGTCGGGAGCGTCGACGACGAGCCCGACCACGGGCTCCAGTATCGTCCAGTCGCTGGAGCTTCCGTAGTAGTTGAGCAGCGACAGATTGATCATGGCCACCACGAATATGACGACGATGCGAGCGTCGATGCGCTCAGCAGGCGTCGACAGCTGGGCGTGGCGGCTCTCCTGTTCGGCGCGCGTCCAGGCATTGCGCAGAAAGTCTATGGCGTCGCTCAACGGGGTCATTGCGTCGGGTGGTGTTGAAGTGAAGAAATGGCGGCGCCGTTGTAGAACAAATTTGGTCCCGGTGCCAGACGGTCACAAGCGGAGCGGGCGAGCTCCGGTGGCCATCGAGGCCAAGGATCGCTAAGAACAAATAGCACAATGCAGTGGCGTCGACCGGGACGTAATGTCAGTAACGGAACCAGGTGGTGAGCGTCGATGAGTAACGACAGCGAAGCAAAATGGCGAAATACTGCAGCCGAACACAGTGTCTCGGAGCCGCACTCCGTCTCCGTGCTGCCGCCGGAGCTGGCCAATCAGATCGCGGCCGGCGAAGTCGTGGAGCGCCCGGCGTCGGTGGTCAAGGAGCTGGTGGAAAATAGTCTGGACGCCGGTGCTCGACGCATCGAGGTCGTCATCGAAAACGGCGGCCGCGACCTGATTCGCGTCGAAGACGACGGCTGCGGCATGGAGCGCGAAGATGCGCTTCGAGCCATGGAGCGCCACGCCACAAGTAAAATCGACGATGTCGACGATCTATTCGAAATCGGAAGTCTCGGCTTTCGCGGCGAGGCGTTGCCGTCGATCGGATCGGTGTCGCGGCTGGAACTCCAGACCAAGCCGCATGGAGCGATTTCGGGGACCCGGATCTTCGTCGAGGGCGGAACCATCAAGGAAGTCGAGGACGCCGGCAAGGCGCCGGGAACGACGGTCCTCGTCGAGGAGTTGTTTTTCAATACGCCGGCCCGGCTCAAATTCATGAAGACGCCGGCCACGGAGACGCGCCACATCACGGAGATGCTCACCCGCATGGCGCTGAGTCGTCCCGATGTGCGCTTTAAATTTCGAAAAGACGGCAAGGTGCGGCTCGACTTGCCGGAGGCCGACAATCTCAAAGATCGGATTCTGGCGGTGATGGGGCGCGAGGTCTACGACGATCTATATCCGACCTTTGAATACCCGGCGATTCACGGAGTAGTGGCCCGCGGATATTTCTCAAAACCGGGGCACTCGCAGCGCTCGCCGCGAAATATCTATACCTTCGTCAACGGCCGCTACGTCACGGACAGCACGATTCGGGCCGCCATTCGCAAGTCCTACAAAAAGATGCTCCAAAAGGGGCGATACCCCAGTGTGGTGCTCTTTGTGGAGGTTCCGTTTTCGCTGGTCGATGTCAATGTCCACCCCGACAAGACTGAAGTGCGATTTGACGACACCCAGCCGATATTCCGGGCCGTCTACCACGCCATTGCCGATGCCCTCGCGGAAGCGCCATGGCTCGAGGAGAGCGACCGCGACTATTCGCTCGGACCGCGCCAGCAATACGAGGGCGGCGACTCCGACGGCGACTCCATGGTCAAACCGGGAAGTACCCAGGTGGAACCGCTCAACGCACGCAATCGCCGGCGTTCTCAGCAGGATAATTTGAGCGCTGGCGAGGTCTCGTCGCCGTTCTTTGGAGGTGATGATGACGACCAGGTCGGCTTTGGAAAACCCGGAATGACACCGCTTCAACAGCCTCCGCGCGTCGACGTCGGCGGCGCCTCCGACGATCTGCCTCAGAATATGGATGGCGATCAGTATTTTTCGACGCTCAAGGTCATCGGGCAATTTCGCCGGGCCTATATCGTCTGCGAGGATAAATCGGGCATGGTCATCATCGATCAGCACGCGGCTCACGAGCGCATCGCCTTTGAGTATCTCAAGGAGACGTTTGCCACCGAGCACGGCGAGACCCAGCCGATGCTATTTCCGCTGCGGCTGGAGCTGGACGCGCTGCGATCGGATGTGATGAGTGAACACCGCGATTTCTTTATCGATGCCGGCTTCCAGATCGATCATTTTGGCGGAAAGACCTTTGTCCTCAAAGAGATCCCGGCGGTCATGGAGGGCGCCTCGCACGAAACGCTGATCAAAGACGCCCTCGACGATCTGTCGAATCTCGGGACCTCGACGCGCGTCGAAGAGGAGCTGGATTCGCTGTTGAGCCGCATGGCCTGTCACTCCGTGGTGCGCGGTCCCACGGATTTGACGCGGGAGGAATGCGAGGGGTTGCTCGAGGAGATGGATACCATCGATTTTCGGGCCAATTGCCCCCACGGCCGGCCGGTGTACTACCGCATCCCCCTGATGGAGCTCGAAGAGGCGTTTGACCGCCGGTGAACCGCAAAGAGGCGAAGAAGTTTTGGAACCGCAAAGGGGCAAAGTGGGCAAAGGAAAACAGGAGAAATGCAGTAGGACGAGGGCCGTGAGGTGGGAAGTTCGTTTTGGTGGAGGCGGAGGAGAATAGGGAACCGCAAAAAGGTGAAAAGTCAAAGGAAAACAGGAGAAATGCAGTAGGCCCAGGGCCGTGAGGTGGGAAGTTCGTTTTGGTGGAGGCGAAGGAAAATAGGGAACCGCAAAAAGGCAGAAAGTCAAAGGAAAACAGGAGAAATGGTGGAGGACGAGAGCCGTGAGGCGGGAAGTTCGTTTTGGGGTTCGACAGCGTAATTCAGAAGGTCGAGTGCAGTAATGGAGTTTGAGTACGAACAAGAGGATCTGGAGGGGTTGGACCGAATCGCCGTGATCGCCGGGCCGACGGGAGTGGGAAAGACGGAGTTTTCGCTTCAGTTGGCGGAGCGAATCGGCGCTGAGATTGTCAGTGTCGACAGCCTGCAGGTGTACCGGCGCTTCGACATTGGCACCGACAAGGTTAGCCGGGCGGCGCGAGAGCGGGTCCCCCATCACCTCATCGATGTCTGCGAGCCGGAAGAGGAGTTCAACGCCGCCGATTTTCGCAGACTGGCCGGAGAGGCCATCGACGAGATATACGGGCGGGGCAATGTGCCACTTCTGGTCGGAGGGACCGGGCTGTACATCCGGCTGCTGGTCCACGGCATGCTCGATGTTCCGGAGCCCAGCGACGAGTTGAGGGCGAAGTACAAGCGCCAGCACGAAAAGCACGGCGACGATTTTTTGTATCGACGACTTCGCCAGCTCGACCCCGAACTGGCCGACGAGGTTCATCCCAACGACCAGGTCCGGATTACGCGGGGGCTGGAGGTCTACGACCAGACCGGCAAGCCGTTGAGTCAGCATCAGCGCGAGCACCGGTTTTCGACGCCGACT
>CAYUPT010000148.1:0-8274 GCA_964446725.1 uncultured Bradymonadales bacterium
CCCAGCAGGTGGCCGCCGATAGACTCGACGACTTAAATCGCCGGCTACTGGAGGGGCTTCGAGACTGTGAGGATCTCCACCTGACGCACACCCGTCTGGGCGGTGACTACTGTCTTCGGATGAGCATCGGTCAGTGGAAGACCGACTGTCGTCATGTGGAGGGCGCCTGGGAGACCATCCAGAGCGTCGCTGCTCAGATCGGCAACGATGTGGAGTGATGTGGTGACGTGGTCCGGGCGGCTGTCTTACGCTCGGTCGGGCCGGGGGATATCGAGTCCAAGGGCTCTGGCGATGCGCCAGCCGTCGCGGGGGACGTCGCCGTCGTTGTCGGCGACAACCCGGTAATCCATCAACTCCACCAGGCGCTCGTGGAGGCGGCGGCCATCCTGTGGTTCGCCGTCCAGGGTGTGGCGCAGCGTCTCATCGTCGACATCGAGTCCGGCGATGCGAAGCCGCGAAAAATTCGATGCTTCGGCCAGTCCCGGAAAGTGGGTCGACATGACGACTGTATCGCCGGCTTCGGTGCGTTGGCGGGCGATCGCTGCCGCCAGTTGCGTGCCCTCGCCGGGGTGGGTTCCGCGACAGGGTTCGTCGAGCAACCACAGCGTCGGGCCGTCGGATTGCCAGAACTCCACAAAGCGCCGGATCTCTCGACCAAAAGACGACAGTCCTCTCGCCTCTTCGCCGGCCTCCGAGGCCTCGCTCCCGATATAGACGATGCCGTCAAATGACGGGATTCGACATCGATCGGCGGGGACGGGAAGCGCCATCTTGGCACACCAGGCCAGGGCACCGACGAGGCGAAGTACAGAGGATTTCCCGCCCATATTGGGGCCCAGAACGACGGTGCCGAGTCCGGTCAATTCCAGGTCGATCGGCTGGATGTTGGAGTGGTCCATCGTCTGCAGCAGTGTCGGGTCGCGGCCGGCGTCGACGTCGATATGGATCGGCGTGTTGGAACCGATGGTTGGCCAGCAACCACCGATACAGCGACGCAGGTCGATGCGGGTAAGCCGCAGGTCGAACTCGACGAGGCGTTCGTGGAGTTCTGTGATCGGGGCCTGGATATTGGCGATGAATGTTGTGAGGCGGCGGCGCTGTCGGTGTTCCTCGGCGGCGACGTCGTCGCGAAGCGCTTCCAGTTGCTGTTCCAGTTCTCGAAGTTCAGTATCTTCGACGCGGTAGCGGCCGTCGCCGCAGTCGACGAGGCGATCGTCGTCGACGTGGGCCCCGTCTTCGGGCCGAAAGCAGCCGTGAATATCGAAGGTTCCTGCATGGTCGCCGGTGATCGCCGCTTCCAGATTGCGGCGCTTGGATTTCAGGCGCTGGCGCCGATCGCGAAGTTCGCTCCGAAGCTGTGCCAGTTGCTCATCTAATTCGTCGGCCAGGTGAAAGCGCCGCGACCAGGCATTGCCCGGATGCAGTGTCTCCATGGCCTCCACAAAGAGATCGACGATCGCCGAATCGGCGGCCGGCAATTCCGCGGCGCCATCGAGGGTGCGAATGATGGATACGCCGTGGAAGAAAAAACGCTTCAATTCAAAAAAATCGGCGTCGCGAAGAACCTGATCGGCATTCAGTCGACGCAGTGGGCGTTCCAGTGTCGGAAGCCCTCGAAGATCGCCATCGACGTCGTCGATCAATGCCGAAGATAACTCCTCGTCCAGTCGCGCCAAAAGCTGCAACTCCCGGCGCGTGGCGTCGTCGTCGAGACCGCCAGCCGATGGCAATTGCTTCCAGCGCTCCTGGGACGTCTGACTGCGGGGGCGAACGCATTCCAGATAATCGGCGATGCCCAGAACACGGCGTGTCGTGCTATCAACCGCGGTATCGCGTGCTTTGGTCCGGTTCATCAAAGGCCTTGTTCGGAACTACAGATGGAGCTTTGAACACATACGACGGCACCGAACGAGCCGGTGTGATGTCGGTCAGTCTTCGATCTTGTGGAGTTTGACGACAACGACATCGCCCGACGACAAGTCGATCTTTTGAGCCAGAGCAGGCGGAATCGCCAATTTGAGGTCGTCGTCGACACGGCCCGGAAACCCGATTTCGCCGTCGGCGCCACTGACACCGAGCTGTTCTCGATCGTATTGCCGTGTGCGTTCATCGAGTTCGGTGTTCTGCTCGGCGGTCTCGCCGGTGATCACCGGCATTTCTCGGGTTTCGTCACCGTCGGCCTGTCCCTCCAGGTGGCGTACCGGCTTCGTCGGTTTGTTTTCGCGGTGTTGGTCGCGGTCGCGAACCGCGTTCTCGAGCAATTCCTCGCGACTGAGCATTTCCGTTTCACCGTTGCCGTCCACAGCGGCATCCGCGGTATCATCGGGGGCGATTGTTGAATCATCGACGGCGCCGAGTCGGCGCGTCGACCGCTTCGCTTCGTCATCCATGACATCTCTCCGGGTTGTAGGATAGGGCCTACTATCGTGAAAGAAGTCATCCGGGCTGGCAAGGACGGAAATACAGACCGCTCCAATCGGTCGTGGACCGACGGATTCAGTCGGTGGCGACGCCGCCGGGATACAGAATTGTGGAATAGGTCTGGTAGAAATCGCGCTCCACATCGCAGCGGGCGTCAAAGCGCTCCACAAATTCTTGAAAATGCTCCTCCGGATTCTGCGAGCCGTCGTCGCTAATGACGGTGACAAATCGATCGAGCGCCTCCAACACCTGTCGTTGATGGTGCATCAGTCGAGGCACTTCGTCATTGTCAGGACCACAGATCCGACGGATACGAGGAAATAATTCGAGCCGTTCGCGCTCGAAAAATTCGTCGAGTACACCGCGCAGTCGCACTGATTGCTGGGCGATCCGGTCCGTGGTCCGAAGGGATTGACGGGAATCATCGTCGACGTAGCGCAACGTCTCGAGATTGCGCTCGATGGTATCGATCGCCGATAAGGCCTTCATGTGAACGAGGGTGGTGTCGATGGCTAGAGTCATAACAAAACTCCGTGGCTGGGGAAGCGACACGGTAAGAACAACCGATGGGAGTCGGTCCATTCCCATAAATATCTGGTGAGCCACGGCGACACCAACCATCGAGGGGGGACCGACAAATAAAAACGGCGTCCCGTGGGGGACGCCGCGACATCGTTCGGTGGTACGTACCGGCCGTTATTTAGTCTTTTTGAGTTCCACGAGAATCTGTTTGACCAACGCCTTCAGCGTCTCAAAGACGCCAGGTCCATTGGGCGCGATCGCGCTGGCCTCGAAATCCGGGTACTTGCCCTCCGGATTGAGATCTTCGCGCAACTCGTCGACCGACATCTTATTGGGCAGGTCGCGCTTGTTGTACTGGATGACAAACGGGATTTTGTCGATGTCGTATCCGTAGGCCGCCAGATTCTCCTTGAGGTCTTCCATGGAGATGATGTTGGCCTCTTTTCGGGCCGGCTGGCTGTCGGCGATAAATACGACTCCGTCGGCGCCCTTCATGATCAGCTTACGACTGGCGCTGTAGAAGAGCTGCCCGGGCACCGAGTACAGGTGGAGACGCGTCTCGAAGCCGCGGACCGGCGGGAGGCTCAGCGGAAGGAAGTCAAAAAACAGGGTCCGCTCTTGCTTGGTCTCCAGGTTCACCAGCTTGCCCCGTGCATCGGGGTTGGTCCCGGAGTAGATAAACTTGATATTCGTGGTCTTACCACAGAGCCCGGGCCCGTAGTAGACGATCTTGAGTATGATTTCCTTCTGGGCGTAATTGATGAACGACATAGAAACCTTTTCATACCACGCGCCATCGCCGCGGGCATCTGAAGTGGGCCCGGGCGGCCCGCGTTAGCTGGTTCGAAGTCTCGAAATCGACATCTGTCGACTGGGCTCGAATCACTTTCGCCTGAGTTATACCACGACCGGTCGCAATGTCACATAAATTTTTCGCACGCACCGGGGGGCGTTGTTCTGTCGCGACTTCGCGATAAACGGCGGGGGCGAATCCGCCGCAGAAATGTCCTGAGGCGCCGCGGATTGCAACGGCAACGCGTCGCCTCCGGGACATCCCCATGGAGCGAATTCGTCAAAAGGCATCGTTGAACAGGTTGTCGATGTCGTCGTCGGTGATCTCACCGAAGAGGTCCATATCCTCCTCTTCACTGCCTTCGGCCGCTTTTTTCTGCACACTATTGATGATGTCGGTCATCTCGCCGTGAGCGCGCTTGACCCGGAGTCGAACCAGGCCGAGGCTTGAGCGCTCATCAAAAATCACGACCAGGATCAGCGTTTCGCCGATCACTGAGACGTGCAGATGCTTCTTATTGCCCTCGTGGAAGTGAACGGGGAATTCCTCTTCGCCCAGCATCTGTGCCAGGCTTCCCGTGGCCGCGGTGGCTCCGGCGATCAGGGAGGCCAGTCCCGTGGTATCGATCCCCGTAGTTTCACCGGTGGCGGTGACGAGTTGACCGTCTTTGTCGACAATAAAGATGGCCTTGGCGAGGGCATCGCGAACCAGACGCTTACAGATCTGCGTCAGCTTCTCGTGCTCCTCTTCATAGATCACCATCTGCGAACTGACCATGAAGGAACTCCTCGTTATCCCCACGAGTAGACAGGTCGAAACGACCGTAAAACGTCGAGCGGAGACAAAATTAGCACAGCGCCCCACCCCGTGCAACGCCGTAGAATCAGAAGTGGACGATCCACCGGCTACTATCGTTGCCACATACCCCGGGCAGACCGGGCGAATACTCACATCTGGCGGCGTTGTTCGATGGCCCGGGTCAGGGTGACGCGGTCTGTGTATTCCAGATCGCCGCCGATGGGAACCCCGGAGGCGATCCGGGAGACCTGAATGCCCATCGGCTCTAAGAGACGCTGTAGATACAGCGCGGTGGCCTCTCCATCGACGGATGGGCTGGTGGCGGCGATGACCTCGTCGACGGCGTCGCCGTCGTCGCCATCTTGCAGTCGCGTCACCAGTTGGCGGACATGAATATCATCGGGGCCAACTCCGTCGAGCGGGCTGATCAGGCCGTGAAGCACGTGATACAGCCCCCGGTAGTCGCCGGTGCGTTCGATGGCCCGCAGATCCTGGGTGCGCTCGACGACACAGATCAGCGACCGATCGCGACGAGCATCGCTGCAGATATCGCAGAGGTCCTCGTCGGTCAGATTACAACACCGTTCACAGAGGCCGACGCGCTGTTTGACATCGACCAGGGCGTCGGCGAGCTCCCGCGAGATCTCCTCGGGCTCGTTGAGCACGAAAAACGCGAGTCGCGTCGCCGTGCGCTCGCCGATTCCGGGAAGCTTGCGAAAGGCGTTGACCAGCCGGGTGATCGGATCTGTGGTCTCGACGGTGTCGTCGGACTTCGACGACGTCATCAGAACATACCCGGGATGTCGAGGCCGCCGGTGACCTTTTCGATCTCGGCATTCATCGTCTCACCGGCCGTCTCCATCGCCTGGTTGACCGCACCGGTGACCATCTCTTCGAGCATCTCGACGTCTTCCGGATCCAACACATCGGGATCGATGTCGACGTCCAGCAACTCCTGTTTGCCGTTGACCTTGGCAGTGACTACGCCGCCTCCCGTGGAGGCCTCGAAGGTCTTTTCGCCAATCTCTTCCTGGATTTTTTTGATTTTCGCCTGCATCTGCTGAGCTTGCTGCATCAAGTTGTTCATGCCGCCTTTCATCGCGTTGCTCCTTAGGTTTCAAAAACTGGTTGCGAGCCGTGGGCACAGCGCCGTCGGCACTGTCTGCCCGGATGATGAGTTATAGGCACTGGCGGGGCTGTGTGCAATGACATCGCGAGGTTTTCCCGTCGACAGAGACCGACTCAGAGCCTGAGAAGCACCTCGGTCATCGCCTCTACGCCGATGCCAATACAGGCTTCGTCGACGTCAAAATCGGCGGTGTGCAGGGCGCTGGTAATACCTCGCTCTTCGTTGCGAATCCCCAGGAATAGAAAACAACCGGGAACGCGGCGAGAAAATGCCGAAAAATCTTCGGCCCCCAGTTGTGGGGGATGGGAAGTGACCACCGAATCGCCCAGGTGGTCGGCGATGAGTTCTACCGTTCGCGACTCCAGGTCGCGGTCGTTGGTCACCGGACGAGCCCCCGGCGTAAACCGGACTTCCGCCGATGCGCCCAGGCCTGTGGCCACGCCTTGGGCCGTCTGCTCGATGGCCGCTCGAGCCCGGTCCATGACGTCCGTGGAGAGCCCGCGCAAGATACCGGTCATTCGAGCCCGCTCGGCGAGGACGTTGTACGAATTTCCGGCTTCGATCTGACCGACGGTGACCACACAGGACTGGCGGGCGTCGAGCGTTCTGGAGACGACCTGCTGGAGGGCGACGACGACCTGGGAGGCGACGGCCACGGCATCGATTCCTTCGTGCGGATAGGCGCCGTGGGCCTTTTTGCCGACCACTTCAATCTCCATTAGCTCCGAGCCCGCCCAGACCGGTCCGCCGGTATAGCCGATGTGCCCGACGTCGAGGGCCGGCATACAGTGCATGGCGAAGATGGCATCCACGTCCGGATCGTCTAGGACTCCTTCTTGCGCCATCCGCTCCGCACCCACCGGTTCATCTTCTGGCGACGCCTCCTCGGCGGGCTGAAAGATGAATTTGACCCGACCCTCCAGTTCGTCGCGGCGATTCATCACATTGCGCGCCGCTCCCAGTCCGACGGTAGTGTGGACGTCGTGTCCGCAGGCGTGCATAACCCCCGGATTTTGACTGGCGTAGTCGACGTCGTTGATCTCGTCGATGGGTAGGGCGTCGATATCGGCGCGATAGGCCCGTGTCGGCCCATCGGCAGCGCCCTCGACAATGGCCACGACGCCGGTGTCGGCGACGCGCTCGATGTCGGTGTAGCCGAAGTCTCGCAGCCGCTGCTCTACAAATCGGGCCGTTTTCTCTTCTTTTTGAGAAAGCTCCGGATTGGCGTGGAGATGTCGGCGAATTTCAACGAGGTCGGGATCTGTTTTCGGTAGGCTCATCGCAGTACTTGCAGCGTAATGTGGGGTCATCGGCGATCGACGACGTATCTTGTAGTTCATCGCCGACAGATGATCCATAACCCCAGGAGCCGACGTGGCGCCAGAGATTCCGAATGGTGTGCTGGCGGTGATGTTCTACAAGGCGGTAGATCTCGCGATCAGAATTGTCCCGTCAAGGTCAGTCCGAATGCGGAATCCTGGTCGTCGCCGAAAAATAGATCGACTCGAAGGTCGCCATCGGGCGCGGCGTCTTCATTGGGCAATTGTTCGTCGGGGATTTCGTCTTCATCAATGCCGAGTTCATGGGCCAGTTGGCGATTGTATTCGCCGGCGATTCTTCGGGCCTCATGCGGCTCGACGGGGTGAGGATCCATGTGCGAAGCGATGATTACGGGGGACCATGACATACCTATGAGCGAGCTTCCCACCCAGAAACCAGTTCCGACCTGAGATGTTGACCAAGAATCTATACCTATCAGAGCGGCCCCGGCGAGTAGAATACCGAGGGAGCTCCACGCAACTACTCTCTGCGAGTTGCGGCTCCTGCGATAATCATCAGCCAAATCAGGGCGATCGACAGCTTCATAGAACTCGGCGCCTTCGAGCGGACGGTAATATTGCCCCTGGTAGAAGTCGCGACTTTCGGTGGATGTCGTAACGACCGAAAGCACAAATTTATTGGCAAATATTTCTCTGGCTTCGTCTCGATCACCGGGGACCTCGTCGATGATCGGAGCGTCGTCCGAATCTTGTTGCCCGGCGGCGGCCTGCGGGGCAAACGCAATACTGACGAGTCCACAGACCAGAATTACTGAAAAGATTCGCCACTGCGCTCTCATTGTCTCCCTCTGTAATCGAATTGTCGTGGGTCTTGATGATTCGATTGTGAATCTTGTTTCAAATTGAGTCAACGATCTCATAGGGCGTTGTCGGGGCCGATGCCTAATTCCCGTGGCTCGAATAGACGCTGACGGCCCTCGATAACTGGGATGCTGGAGCCGATGACATCTTCGCGACGGGATGAGCATCGGCGATGTCCCGGCGCTGTCATCGCTCACGTAAGGCGTAGCTCTAAGCCGTCCTTACGACGGTATAAGGTCGGTGCCGACCCCTCCGACTTCGCTCGCACAGGCTCGCTCAGCCACCTCCCCGCGAGCGGTGGAGGGGCTCGGTGTTGTCGGTATGAGGTTGCTGGAGATTCCCCCCGGATGGGTGCCGCGCAGCGGCGGAGGACGAGGCTGCGAGCGTATTTTAGCGAGCAGTCGATGAGGGCGTAAAAGCCCTTCCCCGGGCGCCGGGGAAGTGGCTGCGAGTGCTGTCCAACGAGCAGT
>CAYUPT010000149.1:0-8271 GCA_964446725.1 uncultured Bradymonadales bacterium
CGATGTGACGAGGCCGCCAAAGATATCGGCGACGACAGCCGCCGGGACGACGGGGTTGTCGCCGACGACGTGGCCCGTCAATTCCGGCGTAGAGATGGCGTCAAAGGAGACCTGAACCTCCGTGCTTGCTGCGGCGTCCGGGAGTCCGGCGCCGATGACGACCTCCGTGTCGGTGGCCGCAATTTCTCGGCAAAATGCCCGGGCGCCGGCGTCGAGATCGATGAGTTCGACGCCCTGCGACTGGAAGTGCTTGCGCAATGCGTCGTCGACCATACCGCCATCCCAGGGCCCCCAGTTGATGGAGTGCGCCCTCAGATCGCGGCGGTCGGCAATGGTGCGGGCCACCTTGTTGAGCGTCTCGTTGGCCATGGCGTAGTCGACCTGGCCGGTGTTTCCGGTGCGGGCGGCGACAGAGGAAAACAAGATCAGATGTCGAAGCGGATCGCCGTCGGTGGCCTCTAAAAGTGCCCGGAGGCCGTCGATTTTGGTGTCGAAGACGAAGTCGAATTGCTCGTCCGTCTTGTCGACCATCGCCTTGTCGGCCAGGACCCCGGCGGCGTGGACCAGGGCTGTGGGAGCGCCGAATTGGGCGCGGATGGAGTCCAGAGCCTCTGTCAGTGCGCCGCGGTCGCGAACATCGCAGGCGTAGTAGGCGACGTCGCTTCCGGCGGCCTCGATGGCGTCGATGGTCTCGCGGATTTCTCGGATCTTGGCGATATTTCGAGCCCGGTCGCTGACCTCCCCGGGATCGGGCATATCGCCGGTCTGTTTGACCGTGCGTTCGATGATGACCCGTTTGATCTCGGCTTCGCTTTTGGCATTGCCCACGTAGCTCGGCTCGTCGTCGAGCGGTGTCCTGCCGAGCAACGCGATCGACGGCTGGTGTCGTTCGGCGAGTTCGATGAGGCAGCGGGCGGTGACGCCGCGGGCCCCACCGGAGGCGACGACCACATCGTCGGCGTCGAGCGCAGGCGTTGTCGATTCGTCGAGTTCGACGAGGCGACTGGAGATGGTGCGCCGCGTCCCGTCGGCTCCAAAGCCGACCTCGACTTCCGGTCCACCGGCGGTCAATTCATCGGTGATACGTTCGGCAATCGCCTGTGGCTTGAGACCGTCGGTGGCGATGTCGATGGCTTTTACGGTGGTCTCCGGCCACTCCAGAGCGGCGGTTTTGGCAAGGGCCGCCAGTCCGCCGGACCACATTCGCCGGTCGTCGACGGGCGGGGCGCCGTCGATACGGAATCCGAAGGCACCGCCGGTATCAAAGGCGACGGCGCAGGTCTCGAGGTCCCGGGCGTCGCCGCGCCGGGCACTTCGAAGAGCGCGGAAGGCCTCCTTTTGGCGCTGAAGCGCGTCGTCGACGGTCTCCACGCTTCCCAAGGCGCGTACATCGATGAGCTGGGCGGCGCCGTCGGCATCGCCGGGGTCGGCCAGCGTCGCCGTGTATCCGCGCCGGGCCAACGCCTTGGCAAGCGCCGGTCCCACATCGCTGTCGCCGTCGAGGATCGTGATCGGCGACGGGGTCAACTGGTTGATGCCGGCGGAAGGAGCCGCCACGGGTCCCGGCACAAAGCGGGCGGGACCGGCGGCGGCTTCAGGCTTTCCCAGGCGTTGCTCCTCGTCGCCGGACGTCGCCGCAGTGCTCGATGAGCCGCCGAATTCCTCGAGGTAGCCGACGATTTCGCCGACCGTCTTTAGCGGCGCCATCTCGTTGGGATCGATCTCCGGCAGGCTGGGCACCTTCTTTTGGACGGCGGATAAAATTTCGACGCGCTTGATGGAGTCGATGCCCAGGTCGGACTCCAGCGCCATGGAGTCGTCGAGCATATCCGTGGGATAGCCGGTTTTGTCGGCGACGACGTCCAGAAAGACGGTGGTAATGTCCTGGGGAGCGGAACTCGGAGACTGAGTTTCGGGGCTCGAGTCTTGCGCCGTGGTTCCCGCGTTTTGAGTCGCGGCACCGCGGTTTACGGTGTCGCCGCCGGCACCGGAGTCCTCGAGGTAGTCGACGATTTCACCGACGGTCTTTAGCGGCGCCATCTCGTTGGGATCGATCTCGGGAAGCGAGGGCACCTGCTGTTGGACCGCGGACAGGATTTCGACGCGCTTGATGGAGTCGATACCCAGGTCGGACTCCAGCGCCATGGAGTCGTCGAGCATATCGGTGGGATAGCCGGTTTTGTCGGCGACGACATCGAGGAAGACGGACGTGATGTCCCGGGTCTCTGGGCTCGCGTCCCGCGTAGTGGATTGTGGAGTCTCGTTTGCCGGGTCTGGGGTCTGCGTTTCGGGGCGCGGAGCTCGCGTCTCGGGGCCCGCGTCGCCGGTTACAGGTTGCGAGGTTCGGGGTTCGGCGGCCCGGTCTGGAGTCGCCGGTCGCCGGTTGGGCGCCTGGTCTCCGCGGCCTCCAGTCGCCGGTTTGGGATCGCGAGTCGGGGGTTGGGGGTTGCGGGACGGCGTCTGCGCGTTGCGTTTCGGAGGTTGTGGGTTTCGATTCGGCGTGTGGGAGTCGCGCGCTGCGGGTTGATTGTCGGGACGAGGGGCCGGGGCGTCGCCGTCGCACCACTGTCGAAAGGAGTTTTCCATGGCCTGCATGTAGGAGCGCTGGGCCTGGGCGACGGATTGCTCCATGACCCGCAGGTACTCCTGGTGGCTTTCGGTCAACGCCCGCTGGTACTCGGCAAAGGCCGATGCCGAGGCCTCGCCGCGAGGTGGCTGCGGCGGGTCGGGGGCCTTGTCGGATGGTGCGGATTCCGGTGTCGAAGTCGACGGCGATGGCCGGCCGTTATCGGCGGGATGGGCGTAGCCGTCGTAGTGGCCGTTTTTGGCGTCGGAGTTGTCGTTATGGTCACTCATCGTCGATTCCTGGGTGGTATTCGGCGCAGAGGAGGCAGCGGCGTCGGTCGTCGGGGCAGCCGGCGTCCGCGGGGATTTATTATCGGTAGATGGAGGATTGGGATCGGGCACGTCGTCGGCGCCGCCCTCCGGTGGATAGGGACGTCCGATATTGGCACCGTTGATTTTGACGGTAAAACTCGAGGACTCGACGTCGGTGGGATCGTCGGGTTCGCCGTAGCCTTTCCACAGCGCCTGGTAGTTGAGTTCGACGCCCAGCGCCGCCAATTCGGCGACGGCCGAAAATGTGGCGCTGATGTCGTCGCTGTCGCGGTGGTCCATCGCGATGACTTCAACGTCTTCACCGTCGAGACAGCGCGACGCGAGGCCGGAGAGCGTGTCGTGGGGCCCGACCTCAATGAAGGTGGAGGCGCCGTCGTCGTGCATCTGTCGGATCATCTCCACGAAGCGCACCGGACTCTCAATTTGCGTCGTCAGCGTCGAGCGCACGTCGTCGGGATCGGGTGCGTAGGCGTCGGCGGTGGCGTTGGCGTAGACATCGACGTCGGGGGCGTCGATATCGACGGGGGCCAAAAATTCGGCGAAGGGATCGGTGGCGTCGGCGACGACATCGGAGTGAAAGGCGGTGTCCACGGGAAGGCGCATGGAGGCGATGTAGTCGCGCTCGAAGGCCTCTTCGGCGATTTCGATCTGATCGGTGGGACCGGAGACGACGACCTGGCCGGGGCTGTTGTCGTTGGCGACGACCACATCGGCGCCGCAGTCGTCGACGACATCGCGGACCTGCCCGGCGTCGGCGCGCACGGCGACCATGGCGCCATCCGTCGACGAGGCGGCGTCGGCCATCAGCTCGCCGCGGGTTCGGGCCACTTTGAGCATGGTCTCCTCGTCGAAGGCCCCGGCGGCAAAAAGCGCCGTGATCTCACCGAAGGAGTGGCCGGCGACGGCGTCGGCACGAATACCCAGGTCGTCGAGCAGGGCCAGGCGGGCGGCGCTGTCGCAGCCAATCGCCGGCTGTGCCCACTCGGTGGCCGTCAGAGCCCGTTGTTGTGCCTGGCGGCTATCGTCGTCGAAGGCCGGCGGCGGAAAGACCTTGTCGTGGAGGTTGAAATCGAGGTCGGCGGCCCGGTCCCATACACTGCGAGCGGTGTCGAAGTGCATCGCCAGCTCGCGTCCCATGCCGACGTACTGGCTTCCCTGGCCGGGAAAAAGCAGTGCCAGGTCGCCGGAGGCCCGGGAGTTCGAGCGGTAGAACATTCCGGAGGGCGTCTCGAATTCACCGGCGCCATCGTCGAGGCGCTGGAGGGCGTCGTCGAGCTGGTCGTGGAGTTCGTCGAGATTCGACGCCGTCAATGTCAGGCGGTGGTCGGTGTCGGCGTCAAAGGCCTGCTGGCTGGTAAAGGCCAGATAGGCCAGTAGCTGGCGCCGCTGGCCGGGAGATTCGGGGCGCTCGTCGAGTTTGATCACCACCGCTCGAAGCGCCTCGGCGAGTGCTGGCGCCGTCGCAGCGCCGTAGGCAAAGAGCTCCGTCGGCAGTGCTCGTTTGCGATTTGGCGTTGGCGCCGGGCCGTTGTATTCCTCGAGGACGACGTGAAAATTGCTTCCGCCGAAACCAAAGGAGCTGACGCCGGCTCGCCGCGGGTGGTCGCTTCCGCGAATCCAGGGGCGGGACTCGGTATTGACGTAAAACGGGCTGTCGCCGACGTCGAGTTTCGGATTCGGATCGTCGACTTTGATCGTCGGCGGCAGTGTGCGGTGGTGAAGGCCCATGACGGCTTTAAAGAGACTGGCGGCGCCGGCGGCGGCTTTGGTGTGGCCGATCTGGCTTTTGATCGAGCCCAGGGCACACCAGGGCGAGTCGGAGGCCTCGTCGTCATTTTCGGTGTCGCCGCCGAAGGCCCGGCAGAGACCGTCGAATTCGGCGACATCGCCGGCCTTCTTTGCCGTGCCGTGGGCCTCGACCAATTCCACGGTCTGTGGGTCGACGCCGCCGCGCTGCTGGGCCCGGCGCAGGGCGTTGGCCTGTCCCTCGGCAAGTGGGGCGTACACCGACAGCGAGCGGCCGTCCGACGAGCTTCCAAGCCCGCGGATGACGGCGTAGATTTCGTCGTCGTCCGCTTCGGCGTCGTCCAGGCGCTTGAGGGCGAACATGCCCAGTCCTTCGCCGAGCAATGTGCCGTCTGCCGACGCGTCAAAGGGGCGGCAGTCGCCGGCTTTGGACAGGACCGGCGTCTTCGTAAAGCACATGTACATAAAGATGTCGTTAAAGCAGTCGACGCCGCCGGTGATGACGACGTCGCTGTGGCCCAGATACAACTCATTGAGGCCCATCGACATCGCCGACAGCGACGAGGCACAGGCGGCGTCGGTAATGCAGTTGGTGCCGCCCAGATCGAAGCGGTTGGCAATGCGTCCGGCGACGACATTGCCCAGCAGCCCCGGAAAGGTATTTTCCTGCCAGGGTGTGTATTTGTCGGCGATGCGATCGCAGATTTGTTGGGCCTCGTCTTCCGCAATGCCGTGCTCACGAAGACTGGCCAGCCACTGCGGGCGCTGGAGTCGGGCGGCGGCCTGAATGAGCAACTCCTGGCCGGCGGTGACGCCGAGGACGATGCTCATCTTGGATTTGTCCATGTCGCCAAATTGGTCGCCGAAGGCGTCGGCGAGGACGCGCTTTGCACAGATCAGGGCCAGAAGCTGGGTGGTATCGGTGGAGGGGATATTCTTGGGCGGAATGCCGAATTCGACGGGGTCGAAGTCGATGTCGGGCAAAAATCCACCGCGTTTGGTGTAGGTCTTGTCGGCGTCGCCCGGTTCCGGATCGTAGTAGTCTTCGGCGAGCCAGTGCGACGGAGGGACGTCGCCGATAAGATCGGTGCCGTCGAGAATATTGTGCCAGAATCGGTCACTATCGACGGAGTCCGGAAACAGGGCGCTGAGGCCGACGATGGCCACGGGGGGATGGTCGACTGCGGTAGTCATGCGATAGATCCTGACAGTGCAAAAATACGGGCCGACGGCGAGCCGGCGCCACAGCTACAAAAGTGCTCATTGCCGGAGATGATGGCGGCTCCCACCGGGATGTTCAAGGCCGTGTGAACGACGTGTCGTCCATCGGATGTCAGGCGATCGCGGCTCATCGGGATCGAGCCGGAAATGTGCTCAGCCACCATCAATTAACCTGTCTCGAGACACGAATTCCATCATTCAATACCGGCGATACACATCGCGATCGCCGGTTCGTGCCGGAGCATACACCGTCAGTGCAGGGAGGTAAAATGGACGCCGTGGTCCACATCTGTCGCGATGCCCGACGGGCGGACTACAGCCCGAGGGCGTCGCGGACGTTGTCGCGGGAGATACTGGAGTCGACGGCGTCGATGACGACGTGGAATTGACCGGGATCGACGATGCGATCGTAGAAGTCGATGGCCAACTCCTCCTGGTCCATCGACGACGATAGATGGCCGAGCAATTCCGCGGCCTGGCGGGAGGTGAAGTAATTGGAGCTCATGGCGTCGGTGATCAGGCCCTTTTGGTCGGACGAGAAGGTCTCGCCTTCGACGCGCTGCGACAGATCGCGAAAGTTGTGGTCCGCCATCGGGTTGGCATCGACGGCCGCGTCGGCACCGGACTGCGTTGTGGTCGTCGAGTCAGCGTCGTCGACGGGGACCGTAAATCCGTGGCTGATGTCGGACTCCCCATAAATCTCAAAATTGGTCTGGGTCGGACTCTCCTCGAGGACCTGGGCCATGTATTCGCGATCGCTGTAAAGGGTGATGACGTCGCGGTAGATCTCCTGTCCGCCGGCGATGTCGACGATGCGGAGTTCGCGCTGGCCGGCCGGCAGACAGCGCATCGCCAGTTGACCGCGGGTCTGGAAGTTGCCGCGGCCGATCAATTCGCTGTCCATGTAGACCTCGACGGCGCAGGTGCGGTCGTCGAGGGCGTCGGTGCCGCAATTAAAGACCAGATCGGAGAGGCCGGTTTCGACGACCGCCGGCTCCGACGGTGCCCTGTCGTGGTGGGCTCCGGACTCTACTTCGATCTCCATTTCGATGGATTCGCCAAAAGGACCGGTGACCCGGGTGGAGATGCGGTCGGTCTGTCCGGTCTGCTGTTCGTCGCGGTACGATTGCTCCATTTGCTCCTGGGCCTGTGGGAGCAATTCGTCGCAGTAATCGGCGGCGTATTCCTGGGCCTGTCCCTGGGCCTGGCCACCGGTGGCGCAACTGGATCCCATCATCCAGGGGCTGGCGGCGATCAGCGAGGCGGCGACGAAGTGGTGGAGTCGGAGCGTCATGGCATTATCCTTTCTTCGAGACGGCAGTATTTAACGATGGGCATCGAAGTCGCTCGAATAGACGAACGACTTCGACAACTATTCACCGCCCCGACTCAATTGGTGCAGACGTTGCTGGCCTGACATTCCGAATAGGCGGAGCCCAGATCGAAGATATTGGCGTCACAGACCGCGAGACGGGCTCGATCCAGACAGTTTTCGTAGGCGTCGGGATCGATGCGGTCGTTGCCACATTCGCTTTCCGGCCAGTAATTGTTGAAGCGCTCGCGCTCGCCGATCATACAATCGGCATGCGACGAGTAGCTTTCGCCGAACATGCCATCCAGATTGTCGCAGTCCTCGGCTTCATCGCAGACCTCTTCGGCCGCCGAGTCTCGGTACTCCGTTCGATCCGGTTCCAGACAGCCGCTGGTAACCACCAGCACCAGAGACAACAGAGCGATGGCGTTGATCGATTCAGGCATCCATTTCATGGCATTTTCCCCGAGAGCAGTCCGGTGTTGTTCAGAAGTGTATTGGCCAATATTCGCATGACATCGTTGAGCCTACCGTCGACGGCGTCGGGGTGCAATTGACGGAATGTAACCTCCGGGAGAGATGGAGGCGAAGGGAGTGGATCGACTGGTGGGTCCAGGGTCGAGGAAGGCGTCGCCTTGGAGAAGATTGGTAGTGGTGAGACCCCAGATCGCACAAAGTCTGGCGAAGTTGGTAAGAGGTCGAGCAGTGACAGGACAGCCGAACGACGAGTCGTTCGGCCTGATACCCTGATAAGGCCTTGCCATACGGAAAAAACCGCGTCTACAAGGAAAGTGTAGGTAGGGTCATAACGACTCTTCCTCAACCCTGGGACCACCAGTCGAATTGTTGTAGCCGCCGAGTTTCTGCGATTGGCGCAATGGCTGTTGCCGATCAATCGGGCTCGAGGCTACGGGTAATAATGATGCGCTGCGTTAATGTTATTTTCTACAACTGTGTGAACCGCCATTTCTATTCCATTGCCCGAATTGCCGAAGCGGGGCTGGACGGCGGGCGTACCAGTTGTGTTTGACAGCGACGGGGGAGATTAGAGGATCGAACGAAGCCACGTCAAATTCCCGTCATGTGCCGCAAAG
>CAYUPT010000150.1:0-1561 GCA_964446725.1 uncultured Bradymonadales bacterium
CGGTGTGGTGGCGACGCTGGCCGTCGTCGTCGCTCTGGCGGTGGTGGAGGCGATCGGCGAACGAGGACAGAACGATGCAGAGGGGGCAAAACCCCGGCGACTGCATCCGGTATACGGCGGGCTGACGGCAGTAGCGGTGGGGGTACTGGCGCTGTGGGCCGTCGCGTCGAGTTGGGGATACGACGGCGGGGCATTGGAGCCACAGGTCGTCGATTGGTTGTGGGTCTTGGGGCCGGCGATCGTTTTTGTGGGATTGAGCGCCACTGCCATCCGCACCTCCATGGGCCGGGCGCTGATGGGATTGCGGGGCCTGATATTGTTGGCCGGCGGGCTGGTGCCACTTGTCGCGATTGGAGTTCTGTACGCATCGGCGATGCCCGCCGGGTTGGACGGTGTCGAGCGGGGGCATTTGGCCGTGGGGTACCTACTGGAGTACTACCAGTTCGGTGGCAAGACCGAGGCATCGGGCAATTTTGCCTGGTGGTGGCGCCAACTGGGTTTCGGGATGTTTCCCCACGTCATCTTTGCGGTGCCGGCCGTCGGATTTCTGGTCTGGAAGCTCGGCGACGCCGACGCCTCGGATCCGGCCCGTCGAGCGGTCGCCCGGTTGTGTCTGGTGTGGCCGGCGGTCTTTTTCGTCGTCTTCGCCGCCGCCTCCGAATTCGGTCATACGCAATTTGCGGCCTATCTTCCGGTGGCCCTGGCCATTGGATGGATGGTCTCCGACAGCGATTTCTGGCGGGAGATGCGACGGAGGCCGGCGATATATTTCGCGGTGGCCACCGTCGCCGTCTGCACGACGGTGATCATGACCCATGACCCCCAGGACTATCCGCAGCGACTTATCGAATTTGGACTCGGCGGGGTCGAAGAACCGGGATTATCCGATGACTTTAGTGTCGTCGACGGCGTGGATCGGTGGGCGACGCCGATGCTGATCGCGCTGATCGCCTATTTTGTGGGGATGATCAGCTGGGCGGTCTTTACCTGGCGCGATGTGCGACGGCTCGGGCGCTGGCTCACAGGGCACTGGAAGCGATTTCGCGCCGACGCCGATGATGACAATCTGCAGACCGACGACGGATCGGTAAAAGCATACGAATGCAACGACGATCGAGGACAATCGGAGCCGACAGATGGTGCTCTGCGACCGGGTCGGAAGCGAATGGCGCAGCGAGAGGACTGGCGCGACTCCGACGGGGGGCTGGCGCGTTGGGCGGGGCGTCTGGAGCGACTTCCGGGCCTGGTGGGACTGGTGACGCTCGGTGGTCTGGGGTGGATGGCCGTCTACGGCTCGGCAGTGGTCCAGGACGTCGATCACGATCTTTCGGGGCGCGCCGTCGTCGAGACCTATCGCGATGTCAGCGGCGGAGAACCGCTGATCCGTTATCGCGTCGATGAATCGCCCCACGATTTCTATGTGCGGGGACTCGATTCAATCTCCGATCGGCGCCGATTTAACGACGAGTTCGGCGCAGACGAACGGCTCTTTGCGCTGGTCGAAGACGACGATTTCCCCGCTTTTCACAGCGGGATCCGGCGCGATCACGATCAGAGCCCC
>CAYUPT010000150.1:1571-4290 GCA_964446725.1 uncultured Bradymonadales bacterium
TCTGGTGAGCAATCAACTCGGCGAGGGAGAAGTCGATACCAATCCGATTTCGAAATACGTCCTGGACGAGCCCGGAGAGGAATTTATATCGCTCAGTGTCGAGGTCGACGGCCAGGAGCAAAACCCCGAATTCGAAGGCCAGATCGAATTTTTGGGCTATCGACTCGACAGCGCAGAGAACGACGAACCGGCGGTCTACGCCTGGGGTGATACGATGGAGGTTACCCAGTATTTCCGAGTGCTTCGGCGGGTGCCCGGCGATCGCGAAATCTTTATGCATATCGACCTCGGTGGACAGCGCGTCCACGGCGATCACGAACCGGTCGGTGGTCTGTATCCCACCGGTCGGTGGCGAGCCGGCGATATCATCAAAAACGTCCACGAAGTCGAAATCGAGCGCTTTTCAACGCCCGGCGAGTACACCATCTATACCGGGTTTTACGACGACGATCGCATGAGTGTAGAACCCGAGGAGGCTCACGACGGCGAGCATCGCGTCGAGATGACGACCATCGAAGTGGTGGCGTTTTGATTTGGAGTCGGCACGGCAGCAAAAAACGCAGTAGTTGTGCGCAGGTTATACGAGGAAGAGATCATGGAGCGCAGGTTGTGGAGTATGTCGGCCGCCCTGTTGGTTGCGGCATTGACGATTGGCGCAAGTGCGGGAGCGACGGCTGATACCGGATCAAGCACGGTGAGCGACGACGCCGCCAGCAACGGGGCATACGACGCACTGGTGGGACCGGCGGCCGACATCCCCTGTCGACCGGAAGCCGTTGCGGGAGGCATTGAGTGTGTTGCCGGCGACGAGGCGGTCTTTGTACTGCTGCATCCGTCGCTATTTCTCCAGCCCAGTCAGTACCGAGAGCGCGCCGGGGCGATGGCGCCGGTCGGTCCCGTCGAGCTCGACGGGCGATACTACTACGGCGTCAACGGTGACCTTCTGGAATTCGATGGGCAGCGCCGTCAGATCACAGAGCGCACTCGATTTCCGGCGGTCATCGACGAAATCCGCGCCGACGGCGAGCAATTGCGTGTCGATATCGAGGCCCGGCGCCACCAGACGACGATGGAACTCGACGGCGATGGCGAGACCAGGACGGTGACGATCGAGTACCGACCCGGTCAGCAGGAGGTCCCCGGTCGCGGCGCCTGGGACTGGACTGCGACGCTGGCGTCGCTGCACGACGCGATGTGGCTCGACGATATCGATCTGCAGCGCGAACCCGGCGGCGCAGACGGCGACACCGCGCAGACAGAGGAGTCCCGACAGGCGGCGTTGATGCAGCTTCAGTGGCTCGAGCGCGTCGATCCGACCAATGCCTACGTTCCCCTGTTTCGCGGCGAGATCCTGGAGCGAGCAGGCGATGAGGCAGGGGCGCGACAGGCAATGGAAGACGCAGCGACAAACCCGGAGGCCGATTGGCTCGACAACACTCGAATTGCGTTTCGACTCGAGCTTCGAGGCTACTCCGAGTTGGCCGATCGGGCGAGGTCATCGGCGCAGGAGCAGATGGATGAACAGGGGGTTCGCGGGGAGTATGTGACGGCGCTGGTCAATGCGACATTTATCTTCGTGTGGCTGCAGCCGGCGATGGCAGAGGCCATTGAGGTCGGCGATACGGAGACGGCCGACGGGTTGGCCCGCCAGGTCGACGCCGCCTTTCCGCTTCTGGAGGGCGCGCCGGCAGCCTGGGGACGACTGGCGGCGTTTCTGGACGCCGAAGGCGACGAAGCAGGAGCCGAGTACTGGCGCGACAGAGCCGATGAAATCCGGGGCAGCGAACGGCCGGATCAACTCTTTGAGCAAACAGCACAGGCCGTCGACCTCTATCTCATCCTACAGATCGGCTTGTTTTTGACGGTACTGCTCGCCGGGGCAGTGTTGGGGCTGTGGCGCTACGACGAGGACGACCCGTCCGATGATGACGACACCGACGACGATGATCCGGATGCGGAGTGGAGACAATACGTCCCCCGGTTTTACGGCGCCGATCTGGTGAGTGTTGTCGTGCTCTTCGGTGTATTGTTGGCATTGCCGGTGATGGTCGCTCCTCAGGTGCAGTCGATGGCGACATTTGCCGAGGCGCCGCCGGCGGCCTCCGGCGATGCCATGGCGGCGCCGGCAGTCGGCGACTGGGCCGATGGGCTTGCCAATACTCCGGCGACCGGGCGGCTTGTCGAGGAGGCGCAGCGCGAATTGGAGGCCACCGAACAAGGGGAGAGAGGGCCGGGAGGCGTCGACCTCAATGCCCTGCTTATCGGCGCTGTTCAGGCCGATACCGAGGAGCGCGACGTGGTTCGACTGCGCGACGTCGAGGCCTCGGAGGCGGCACTGCAGGAATTTGAGTGGCTTCAGCCGTTGATCGACCTGGAGTTCGATACCCAGGGATTACTGCTGTTATTTGTGGTGCTCGGCATGAATGCGCTGATTTTTGGCGGTCTATTGCAGGCCGTGGCCCGTCGCTTCGAGTCGGTGGGGCGGATCGGCCGCACATTGGTACCGGGAGCGCCGAATTCTCTGAAGATGTTGAGAATACCGACGCTGACGGCGTTTTTCGTGGGATTGGCGATGATGACGCCGCTCAGCGGAATGGTGCAGGCGGCGACCGAGCTGTCACTGGTCGGCTATTACGGCCTGGAGGAGGCGCCGGCGGCCGTCGACTCCAATCTGGGGACTATCGGATTTGCGCTGGTCGCGGTCGCTCTGGTAGTCCAC
>CAYUPT010000150.1:4300-8212 GCA_964446725.1 uncultured Bradymonadales bacterium
AGAGAGTGAGAGACAAAAAGGCCGCCAGCTCCCGAGAGCTGGCGGCCTTTCGTCTATTCAGCGCGGGAAATGGCTCAGTCGTCCTGTTCGAGCAGTTGCTCGCGGGCTTCCTGAGGACTGGCGACTTCGCGGCCCATCTCGCGGACCAGAGAGGCGGCGGCGTCGATCAACTCGCCGTTGCCCTCTACTTTCTCGCCGTCGGGAAGATAGAAGGTATCCTCCACGCCGGTTCGGATGTCGCCGCCGAGTTCGATGGTCTTTTCGAGGACCGGCCACACTTCTTCGCGGCCGACGACGATCGACTGCCAGTGGGCGCCGTCGGGAAGTTCGTCGACCAGAATCGGAAGCAGATCGGGGCGGGCGGGCATGCCGCTGTCGACGCCCTGAACCAACGAGACAGTGTAGGGCCGCTGGAGCATGCCGTTTTTCTCGTACAGCGACAGCGAGCGGACAATGCCGGTGTCGAAGCACTCGCATTCGGGGATGATGCCGTGGTCGTACATGACCTCCAGGTAGCCCTTAATCTTGTCGACGGGATTGTCGAACATCAGCGGCGGCCAGGCCCAGTCGCCGTTGGAGCGGACCTTCAGATAGTTGAGCGAGCCGGAGTTCATGGCCGCCATGTCGGGCTCGATTTCTTCGAGCAAGCCCGTGGGGCCGCTGATGTCGTCGCCGACGATGCCGGTGGTGAAGTTGATGATGATATCCGGGCACTTGTCTTTGATTCGGTCCACGGCCTCCTGCGCCAATTCCGGGTCCCACACGGGCATCCGGCCCGACTGCTGGTCGCGAAAGTGCATGTGGACGACGGATGCACCGGCGTCATAGGCTTCCTTCGTCGACTCCGCCATCTGCTCCGGTGTGTAGGGAACGGGGTGGCGGTTCGGATCGGTGAGGACGCCGTTGAGTGCGCAGGTGATTACAACCTTGTCGTCGTGTGCCATCGATGTCTCCTGAGGCGTTAGAATATGCGTTGAACATTGGATTCGGGACAATAACCCATCACTAAGTTAGCAAACACTAACCAAAGACTGTGACTGTGGCAAGGGAATGGACGTCGGCGCATCATCAGGTGTTGTTACATATCGACTGACGTGGTCTTATGGGAGGATGACGGAATTGGTACGCTGACAGTCAGGTGAGGTGTCGCAGTCGAACTCAACTCCAACACAGGGATGTTTTCCGTGAATAAACGATTGATAATGTTATCCGTTGCTGTGCTCGCATTGCTGGCAGGAGTGGGAGTAGGCTTGGCCGGCGGAGCTTTCGGATCACCATCGCCGGATTCGGAGGAGGAAGTCGACGAAAATTCAGGGGAGTCAAACGATGTCGAAGCTCAAGGGGCTGACGACGAGGACGCCCAGGGGAGTGTGAGGGTCTTTGCGCGTCCGGGGGGCGAAATATTTATCGATGGTGAGCCGACCGGCTATGAGACTCCGGAGACCATCGAGTTAGAGGCCGGGACCTACGATGTCACGGTCCACCACGGTGACGAGCACATGTCGGATATCACGGAGATCGAAATGCGGGACGAATTGGAGATTCGTCTGATGTTTCGAGAAGATGATATGATTGAGTAAGAAGCGCGACCACAGGCGGAGATTAGAAGCACTTCCCCGGGTCCGGGCAAGTGGCCGTCTTGCCCCGGGCTCCCGCGCTATCGCTCGGGTCGCCCGGGGGGACGGGGGACGCGGCTGTCGGTATTCGCTTCTGCGCCGTTGATTACCACGGGTTTACCCCCGTGGCTTTCCCCGTCGCGCTAAGCGCGATGATGCTCGGAGGCTGAAGCCGTCCTGCGCTCATCCCGTGGGATGTCGGGCTAAGCGCGATGGTGACGGGGGCGGCGATGGTCAATTTACCCCTCGCCGTCGCTTTTATCGAAGAATTCGACGGTGCGATACGGATAGGGGATTTCGATATCGGCGTCGTCGAGGGCGTATTTGACGTCCGTGGCCACCTGGTCGCGGGCCAGGGTTTCGCTGCGGCGGTCGGACTTCGTCCAGTACTGGACTTTGAAGTCCACCGAGCTGTCGCCGTGGCCGCCGACGATGACGCGGGGGGCGGGGTTGTCGAGGACGAGATCACATTGTTTGACGGCGTCCAGAATGACCTCACGGCCCTTGTTGATGTCTTCATCGTAGCCGATGCCGGTCTCGAAGGTGGTGCGTCGGGTGTCGTTATCGGTGTGGACGGTCACCGCGCAGGAGTAGACATCGGCGTTGGGGATCACCACCAATTCGCCTCCGTAGGAGCGAAGCGAAGTGGAGCGGATGTCGATGTGTTCGATGGTCCCGGAGTAGCCCTGGAGTTCGATCTGGTCGCCGACGACGAAAGGGCGCTGAAGCAACAGCAGGATGCCGGCCAGAAAATTCTGGAAAATATCCTTGAAGGCAAAACCGATGGCGACACTGGAGAGGCCGAGGACGGCGACGAGGTCACCGGCGCGAAGGCCGGGAAATAGGATGGTAGCCGCCGCGAATAATCCGATGGCTGTGATGGCGACCCCGGCGACGGTGCCGGCGAGGTTTTGAAGGCTGGAATCATCGATGAATTTTTCAGCCAGCGCGGTGGCGCTCTTGCGACCGACCTTGGAGAGAAAGAAGAAGATGGCCAAAACGGCCATGGAAGCCAAGATCGTAGGCATTGTCCGAACCGAGGCTTCGGCGTAGTCCTGCGCGAGTTCAGTCCACGAAATCAAAGCGGTGGTCGCTTCGGCGAGTTGCAACATCAATACTCCTCAGACACATAGAGACAACAATTGAAATACCAACAGATCTGCGACGCGTTACGGTGTCTTAAACTGTATAAAAACGCAAAAGGCACCGGAAACCCGGTGCCTTTTGAAGGTGCGGACGTCGACGATCAGTAGCGGTAGTAATCGGGCTTGTAGGGACCGTCTTTATCGACGCCGATATACTCGGCCTGATCGTCGGAAAGCTCGGTCAACTCGGCGCCGAGCTGGTCGAGGTGCAGATGGGCGACGTGTTCGTCGAGATGCTTCGGCAAGGTGACGACTTCGGTGTCGTATTCGTCGCTGTTGTTGTGAAGCTCCATCTGGGCGAGGACCTGGTTGGTAAACGAGGCACTCATCACGAAGCTGGGGTGGCCGGTGGCGCAGCCCAGGTTTACGAGCCGACCCTCGGCGAGGATGATGATGCTGTTGCCGGTCTCCTCGAAGGTCCACAGATGGACCTGGGGCTTGATCTGGTCTTTGGTCACTTCGCCGCGCTCGCGCATTTCATTGAGGCCGGCCATGTCGATTTCATTGTCGAAGTGGCCGATATTGCACACGATGGCGTTGTTCTTCATCTTCTTCATGTGTTCGGCGGTGATGACATCGAAGTTGCCGGTCGCCGTAATGAAGAGGTCGAAGCCGCGCTCGATGGCGTCTTCAACGGTGATGACGTCGATGCCGTGCATGCAGGCCTGAAGGGCGCAGATGGGATCGATTTCGGAGACCGAAACTTTGGCTTTCTGGCCCTGCAGTGATTCGACGGAGCCTTTGCCGACGTCGCCATAGCCACAGACAAGTGCTCGCTTGCCGGCGAGCATGACATCGGTGGCGCGCATGATGGCGTCGACGGCGGAGTGGCGACAGCCGTAGATATTGTCGAATTTCGACTTGGTTACCGAGTCGTTGACGTTGATGGCCGGAAAGAGGAGCGTGCCCTCTTCCTGGGCTTCATACAGGCGGTGAACACCGGTGGTCGTCTCCTCGCTGACACCTTCGATTTGAGGAGCGACGCGATCCCAGTAGTCGGCGTCGATGTCTTCCAGGTCGCGCAGCAACTGGAGGACGACGGACATCTCGGGATTGTCCGTGGTCTCCGGATCGGGGTGCTCGTCACGCTGGCTGTATTTGTAGCCTTCGTGGGCCAGAAGCGTGGCGTCGCCGCCATCGTCGAGGATCAG
>CAYUPT010000151.1:0-8180 GCA_964446725.1 uncultured Bradymonadales bacterium
ACAATATCTCCGGCGTCCAATGCCGCTCTAGATGAGGCCCCATCCCCTCCGGCAACGTGCCGCACACGTCCAGCCAGCCAATGCTCGAGGCTCACTCAATGCTCGACAACCTGCCCCTGATCATCGCCGTCGTCATCGGCGCCATCTTGCTTGTAGCGCTGATCCGCGGCTTTGTTCTCGTCGGCCGCAGTCTCTTCTGGGGCGACGAAGCCATCGACAATACCGGCGACGGCCACCGCTCACCGCGGCGCCTGGAGGCGGCGTCATCGGACGATGGCGATGATTTGAACGACGAGCACACCGACGACGAACCGACGAATTCGGAGTATTCGTCGACATAATCGGAATTCAATACTGGGCCTTCACGGCCCGGCGCCACCGACGTCGACGACCATCTTGCGGATGTCGTCGAGCAACTCGTCGCGCTCTCGGCCGCCCTTTTCGAGTATATCCTCCACATCGGCCTCCAGTTGCCGGCGATCGTCGGGCGTCAATTCCTTGGCGGTGACCACCACTACCGGAATGTCGCGATGAGCCTCATCTTGGCGAAAGCGCTGTAGAAATTCGAAGCCGTCCATATTGGGCATCATCAAGTCCAAGAACACCAACTCCGGTGTCGTCTCCTCGACGCATTTCAACGCCTGGACTCCGTCTTCGGCGTCGACGACCGACCAGCCCTCTTGCTCGAGGACGCGCCGCATCAGACTTCGGGTCGGCTCGTCGTCTTCGACGACCAGGATATCGCCGTCCGCCACATCGACGGACTGAAAGCGCTGCAAGACATCGACCAATTCCTGTTTATCCACCGGCTTGACCAGGTAGTCATCGGCGCCCAGCGCATATCCCCGGTTTTCCTCGGCAAGCATGGAGACCATGACCACCGGAATATCACTCAGTTCGGGGTCTTCTTTGAGTTTGCTCAGCATCGTCCAACCATCCATCGACGGCATCATCACATCCAGAGTGATCGCCGACGGATTGAGTTTTTCGGCCAGCAACAATCCCTCCGAGCCACTGGCCGCGGTTACCACCTCAAAGCCCTCCGATTCGAGCATTCGCGTCAGTAGATCGCGGACTGTAGCGTCGTCGTCGACGACCAGGATGACCTGCTCGGCGTTGCCGTCCGCATCGACCATCGACTGGGCGGTCGACGTCACCGATTGAGCCGTCGAGCGCACGCCGGGCCGCGCCTCCTCATCGGCCGATTCGTCCTCCTCGTCGAGCTCGCGGGCCAGCCGAACCGAAAATGTCGTGCCCTCTCCGGGCTCGGATTCCACCTCGATGGAGCCGTCGAGCAAGGTGCAGAAATGACTGGTAATCGTCAGCCCCAGCCCGGTGCCGCCGAATTCCCGGGTCGTCGAGCTGTCGGCCTGGCGGAAGGCCTCAAAGATCTGCTCAATTTGCTCCTTGGACATGCCAATACCGGTATCCTGGACGACAAATTCCACCTCGTCGTCATCGACGTCGCGTACCGTGAGCCGAACGACGCCGTCGGAGGTGAACTTGCAGGCATTGCTCAGCAGATTAAAGAGAATCTGGCGGACTTTCGTGGCATCTGTGCGCATCTCGCCGGGGTCGTCTTCGATATCCATCTCGAAGACATTGTCATTATTGCCCGCCAGCGGTTCGACGGTTCCCGCAATCCCCTTACACAACTCCCGGATCTCAAAGGTCTCGACATGAGTCTGCATCTTGCCGGCCTCGATTTTCGACAAATCGAGAATGTCATTGATCAATGCCAGCAGATGATCGCCGGCGTTGTGGATGCGGTTGAGGTCCGGGGCAAATCCGCCGATGAGATCGGCGACCTCCGGATTGGATTGCTCGATATATTCGACCTCCTCCAGAAGCATCTCCGAATAGCCGATCACGGCATTGAGCGGAGTGCGAAGTTCGTGGCTCATATTGGCCAGAAAGGTGCTCTTGGCTTGACTGGCCTCCAGGGCGCGGTCGCGAGCATCGCGCAATTGCTGCTGGCGCTCTGTTCGCTCGGTGACATCGCGCAGAACCAGCACGATGCCCTCCGCCGCATCATCGCCTCCGAGTAATCCATAAGCGACTTCCAGGGGAAACGTCGTCTCCCGGCGATGTCCCTGAAAGCGCTCCTCATGACCGACGCCGGCCCCGTCTTCGATGTCAGCGAGGCTCAACCCATCGATCAGCTCCCGAATATCCATACCGCACAATTCGCGTTCGGGCCGCTCGAAGATTCGACTGGCCGCCTGATTGCACATCGCTACCGTCCCGTCGAAGTCGACGGTCAATATCCCGTCGGGCGCCGTCTCCACGACCGAACTGGTCTCCCGCTCTTTTTGACGGATGGCATCGCGGAGCCAGACCTCCAGATTGTCCTTGAGGTACACCAGCCCAAAAACCAGGCTCCCCACACTGGCCAACTCGAGTATTCTCAGTTGATTGGAGGACTCTTGATACAGCGCCTGTCCGAGCTCAACCCCCGCCGATTCCAGCCCGAATACGGCGGCCCAGATCCCCATGATGACCCCAACCCAGGCCAGGCCGAGACGCACGCTAAATACCACAACCGCCAGCACGGGAAGCAAAATAAGCCAGGCCAGCGCCGGCGAATACAACCCTCCGGTAAACCAGGTAATCCACACCAGTGCCACTACGATGGTGGTCAACATCAGGTGGCCGACCAGACGCATCGACCCCGTTTTGCGCAGTAAAATGGGAACCGCAAGCAGTACTCCCACTCCCCCGACGACTCCCATGGCGGCTTCCGTTGCTCCCATGCCCCACTGGTAAACAGCACTGAACGGGATCCCGACAATCGCAATCAAAAACACCATCTTGATGACGATTTCCGCCCGCCTGGTCTGAAGACTCTCCTCTTCGAGGAGTTCGTCGGGCATAAAAAACTGGACGATGGATTCCATGGAAACTCCTCGATACAGTTTGTGCTCGCATCCTCCGGAATTGTCGGGGGGGCGTCCATATTCCGCAACGCTCGGGACATCCGGGGGAACGACTGTCTAGTCGGCTCCGCACACTTCGTTCTACGCTGGGCGATTGTGGGCCAATGCGCAAGTTTTCTAGGGATTCGTTCCCATGGGCTCGGCGACGTCTTCGACGAGACGTCGAATCTCATCGAGCAGTTCATCGCGCTGACGCCCGCCCTTGGACAGGATTTGTTCGACATCGGTTTCCAGTCGATGCCGCTCGTCTTCGCTCAATTCCTTGGCGGTGACAATGACCACCGGTACATCGCCGTACTCCGGGTCGCGGCGAAATTCATCGAGAAATTCAAAGCCATCCATCTCGGGCATCATCAAATCCAGAATCACCAGATCGGGCTCGGTATTTGCGGCGCACTGGAGACCATCGACGCCGTTGGCTGCTTCGATCACATTCCAGCCCTCACTGTCGAGGGTTCGCCGCATCATCGACCGCGTCGGCTCGTCGTCTTCGACGACCAGGATATTGCGCTTGGCGTCGTCCCCACCGCGATACTGCTCGAGGATATCGACCAATTGCTCCCGATCGACGGGCTTGACCAGGTAGTGTTCGGCGCCCAGCGCAAAGCCGCGGTGTTGTTCGGAGAGCATCGACAGGATGACCACCGGGATGTCGGTGGTCTGCGGATCGTCGTCGAGTTTGGTGAGCATCGTCCAGCCATCCATCTGGGGCATCATCACATCGAGGATGATGACATGAGGTTCGACCTCCCGGGCCAAAAGCAGGCCCTCCGTTCCGTCGGCTGCCGTCGCCACCTGGTAGCCCTCGGACTCCAGAATACGCCGCATCAATTGACGAATCGTCTCGTCATCGTCGACGACAAGCACCGTTCCGGTGCCGCCACCGTCGGAGACCGCCTTCGCCTTCTTCGTCGCCATCTGGTCGTCGTCGGCGGCGTCCCCCAGATTCTGGCGCAACCTCACTTCAAATCGCGTTCCCTCGCCGGGCTTCGACTCCACGTCGATCGTCCCGTCCAGAATCGAGCAAAAATGACTGGTAATGGTCAATCCAAGGCCCGTGCCACCGAATTTCCGCGTCGTCGACGTATCGGCCTGCTGGAAGGCCTCAAAGACCTCTTCGACCTCTTCGGCGCTCATTCCGATGCCCGTATCCTCGACCTCGAAGGTGATCATTTCGCCGTCGACATCGGCGCCCAGTCGCACCGTGCCGCCTTCGGTGAATTTGCAGGCGTTACTGATCAGGTTGAATAAAATCTGGCGGACCTTTGTGACATCGGAGCGCATCATGTGGAGACTGTCGCCGATATCGAGCTGCAGCTCATTGTCGTTTTTATCGGCCAGCGGTCGGGTCGTGGATACAATATCGGCGATGAGCTGACGAACATCGAAGGACTCGACGTGAACCTGCATCTGACCGGCCTCGATTTTGGAGAGATCGAGGATGTCGTTGATCAGCGCCAGAAGGTGTTCGCCGGCGGTGTGAATGCGAGTCACATCGGGCAAAAACTCACCGATGAGTTCGGCGCCCTCGGGGTTTTCCTCTTCGAGATATTCAAATTCCTCGAGCATGATCTCGGAGTAGCCGATAACGGCATTGAGCGGAGTGCGAAGCTCGTGACTCATATTGGCCAGAAAGGTCGTCTTGGCGCGACTGGCCTCCAGGGCCTCGTCGCGAGCCCGGCGCAACTGGCGCTCCGCTTCTTTGCGCTCCGTAATATCGCGCAACACCAACACCACTCGCGGTTGAACCCGCTGTTGATCATCGTCCCGCTGTTGGTCATCGATGAGCCCGAATGCGACTTCCAGCGGGAATTGATCGTCGGCGCGCTCTCCGGAGTGTTCTTCGGTGACGCCGAATTTCTGGCGGCCCTCCAAATCGTCGGTGTCGAGACTGGTGACCAGCGATTCGATCTGGCTTTCCACAACTTCGTCGCGGTCCCGACCAAAGAGTTCGACCACCGCCTGGTTGGCCGACTGCACGACGCCGTCCAGATCGACTGTCAATATCCCATCGGGCGCCGTCTCCAGCACCGCCCGGGTCTCGGCTTCCTGTTTGCGCACCCGGGCGACCAGCCAGTGCTGGAGGCTGTCTTTGAGGTAAAACAGGCCCGATACGGTCGCCGCCAGAATCAGCAATTCCGTCAACCGCCGCACCGGATAGCGCTCAGCGTCGAAGTAGGCGAACCCGTCAAACCACGTCATCTCCGCACCGAACATCGTCCCCCATGTGATCACGACCACCGCAAGCCAGATCGCGGCGGCTCGCATCCCCAAAAACACGATCGCCAGCGGCGGGATCAACAACAGAATGCTGACCGACGGGGCAAAGAGCCCTCCCGTACTGGCGGCATACCAGGCGACGACGCCGTACAGAGGCACCAAAATAAGAGCACTCGTCCAGGTCATACTCCCTGTTTGCCGCAGCACAAACGGCGCAATCCCCAGCGAAATTGGCAATAGCGCCATTCCCAGCGTTATCGTCGGCGATTGAAATAACCACAGGGTAAATGCCGTCGCCACCAGTCCACAGGGAAATAGGATAAATACGGTCTTGACGGCGATTTCGGCCCGGCGGCGCTCCAGTTCTCGGTCATCGCCGAATTCATCTGGAATAAAATAATCAGTGATCTGTCCCATACTGGCCTACATCACGGAATTTTGACGACTTCTTCGACCACGTCATTTCGAGAAGATATCTGGCGACTCGATTATCACCAAACCGCCACGTCGTCTACCGGTAGCTTATCCACTGCGGTGGATGCTCCCTTCAATGACGCCACGTTCTGCACCAACCCCAATTACGCCGCGGGCGTAATGCCGGCGAGGCCGCCGGCGCTCCCTTCCATTGCGCCGCGTTGTGGTGCGCCTCCGGCCTCGGTGGCTTGACGCCCATGGCGTCTATACGCTTTTGGCCAGGCCGCCGGCACTCCCACTATTTTTAGGGGCGCGGAGCGGGAAGCCAGGTGATGAGACTGAATTCCAGAAGCTCCATGATGGCGTCGGCGAGCCTGAAATCCCACCACTGGTCGATCGGTTCGCCGGCGGTCACCCGGTCCAGGACTTCCGACGTCAATTCGTCTTCGACGACCATCCGAAAGTCGCCGTCGACGAGGCTTGCGGCGATATCGACAGTCCCCGATTGGTCCAGGGTCTGCCCCGTCAACTCGGAGAGAATGTCGGCCGGAAAGCAGTCGCGCCGAAGTGTTTTGTGGGCGCGCAACACACCGCTGCGTTCCCGCAATTTTCCGGCCCGTTCCGGTAGCGCCGCAAAGTGAGTGGCTTCCCGGTCGGAGCGGGGCTCGGCGTTGGCAAACGCCTCGAAGCGAGCCAGCTGGCGGACCCGCGGCGTCGCCGCAACCTCGTCGTTATCGGCGTCGTCGAGCCAGCGGGCGAATCGCCCGGCGAGTCGGCCGTGCTCGTCGAAGGTCTTTGCCAGAATGAAGCTGCGCACCGTTTCCACGGGCTCTGAACACTCATCGATGGCCGCCGGACAGCCGTCTTCCAGTCCCGAAAAGACCTGGCCGACACCGGCGCCGGCAAAGACGTGGGGGTCGATAAATCGGTATCCGAAGGCCAGAAATCCGTCGGCGACATCCTCCGGGAATCGCGGCGCGACCTCCGAGAAGACCTGACAGGTCCGGGCGAATTGGTCGAGCCCCTCTTCGATGGCTTCCGGTTCGTCGAGGAGCCGAGAGGCGACGCGGGCCGAGTCGTCGACGACGGGCATCAACGCCTCTTCGGCGCGGCGCCCATCCTCGCTTTCCGGATCGAGCCACTCCAGCGCCAGAAGCACCCGGTATCCCAGGTCCTGGAGCTGACTTCGCGTCCGTCGCGCCAGATATTCCTCGGTGCTCACCTCCAGAGTCCCGCCGACGAGTCGATGCGTCGCGTCACCGACGTTGTGTCGCAACGCCTCGAGACTCGAGAAATAATCGACGCCATCTTTTAGAAAGGTCTCGACCCAGCGCCCAAAACTCCAGGCGGTGACTCGATTCCAGTGCGCCCGCATATAACCGACGGCGTCGCTGGAGGCATCGAGGCGCGGACGGGGTGTCTCGACGCGGCGACCGGTCTCGATCTCGGCTGTAATCGCCTCCCACTCCTCTTCAAAATGGTTCCAGCCCCGATCGACGAGCGCCTCGGCGGCATCGACCCGGCGCTGCTCGTCGGGGGCTGTCGACTCCCAGTAGGGCACGGCCGCCTTCTGACAGTCCAGACAGTGGTCGCGATGCAAGACGGTGTCTTCGTGCTCTGCACATCGCGGCCGAAATACCTCGTCGAGGTGATACCAGTGGACGACGGGCAGCAATTCATTGAGCCGGGCACTGACGTAGAATTCAAAGCGCGTCATCTGCGGGTGCCAGAAAAAACGCGATGCGCCGTGCAACAACTCATGGGCCCGCCACTTGCGGCGGTGATTGGGATTGTAGGCCGGTATGGGGGCGTCCTGAAAAAAGGAGAAATACTTCGGCTCCGCCAGCACTCCGTCCGACCAGGCGGGCACCGTTCCGCCTTCCCACACCGAGACTTCCGGCTCCAGCCCGGAGGGCATGGCGATGCGACGTCGCAACTCATGGTGATAAAACGCCCGGCCGTGTTCGGCGGCCAGCACGGTGGCCCGCGCCGTCAATGGCGTCACCGTCAAATCGACGGGCGGCGCCGCGAACCCGGGCGCCAATTCCCACAATCCCTCGGGCTGTCCGTCGGCGATGGCGTCGCCACAGGATTGCACCAGCTGGGCCGGCTCCGGAAGCCAGCTTCGCGGCGGCTTTGACGGGTTGTATTCAGGGGCGTCAGCAAAGGTCAGTGTGGGCATCGTTTACCGGTTGTTGCAAAAGAGACTGGATGTTCACAAAAGATGGGTTTTAACAGCGGCGGCATCGACCCCTTACAGATCGATTTCTGCGGCGTCCGACGGGAATTGGAGTTCCCATTCGTAGAGCGGATCATCGTCGGCGTACCCCCGGATGTCCAAAACCCCCTCGTCGTCGCGCGGAACATACACAATCTGGCGGCCGGCCTCCAGCTCCCGTTGATGCGCCACGAACTCCAGGTCCCGGGGCATCAACGCCCGTCCCGGACTGTCGACCAGATCGGGATGTGCAAATTGATCTCGGTATTCTCGATCCGTTTTCGGCCACAATTTGTGGCCCTCGTCGCCGTCGACGAAATCGACGAAATCCGACGGTCTTCCCTCCGGATAGGCCGAGTAGAATCCGGCCTGTTCCAGCGTCTCTTCGCCGC
>CAYUPT010000152.1:0-8152 GCA_964446725.1 uncultured Bradymonadales bacterium
GGAACCGACCTGCATCAGCCAGTCGATGATTCCCTGTGAAGACGATATGCACTGTGAGGACGTCCAGGGCACCTGCGGGAGTGATGGATTTTGCGACTACGACCCCATCGAATTGATCGAAGTTGTCGATGAAGGGGAGTCGTGCTCCGGTTTCGATGCCATGGTGGTGGGCTGTGAGCTGGGAACGGCCTGCGTGTTAACCGAAGCCGACGACGGTCTCAGCTGCCAACCACTGGTCGGTGAAGGCGAGACCTGCATCGATGGTCGCAACTGCGAAATGGGCCTGTACTGCGATCGCGACGAGGGGGAAGCAGGCGAGTGCGCGCCGCTGCTCGAGCCGGGAGAGCCCTGCGAGGCATCCAATCAGTGTCAGGGACGATGCAATTCCGAAGAGCAGCAATCGGACGATGAGGAGTCGTCTCGAGTCTGCGCCGATATCTCGACGGAATCCTGCGAACTTCCGGAGTAATATCTTCGGGCGCTATGCGTTCGATGGCTCCTGCCCGGTAAAGCCGTCTTCACCACCGGTGGTCCCGGTGGTGGCGTATTGCAGCTGGTGGAGTCGGGCGTAGTGGCCGTCGAGTTCCAGAAGCTCGTCGTGAGTTCCCTCTTCGACGAGTTGCCCGTCGTCGAGCACCAGGATGCGGTCCGCACTCTGGATCGTCGACAGTCGGTGGGCGATGACCAGGGAGGTCTGATTGGACAATAGCCGTTCAATGGCGCGCTGAATCAGGGCCTCGGTATCGGTGTCGACGTTGGCCGTCGCCTCATCGAGAATCAGAATTTCGGGTTCCAGAATAAGAGCCCGGGCAAAGGCGATAAGCTGCTTTTCGCCGGACGACAGGTTGGAGCCGCGCTCGGCGACCTCAAAGTCCAGGCCGCCGGGCAGATCGTCGAGGAGGTCGTCGGCGCACACGATTTCGGTGGCCCGCTCGATATCGGCGTCGGTCACCGAATCGTCGCCCAGTGTCAGGTTTTCGCGCATCGATCCGTGAAATAAGAAGACGTCCTGTAAGACGACGGCGAATTGACGTCGGAGTTGTTGGACGTCGAAATTGCGGATATCCTGGCCGTTAATGAGGATCTGCCCGTCGTCGATGTCGTACAATCGCGTCAAAAGATTGATGACCGTCGACTTGCCGGCGCCGGTGTGGCCGACGAGGGCGACGCGCTCACAGGGGTCGATCTCAAAGCTGAGTCCCTCCAGGACCGTCTCGTCGTCGGTGTAGCTGAAGTGGACATCGCGAAATTCGATGCGATACGGGCGCTCCGGGAGGGGCTGCGGGTCATCGGGGGCCTCGATCTGGTCGTCGTTGTCGAGCAGATCGAAGATCCGTTCACTGCTGGCCATGGCGTTTTGCAGAATATTGTACTTCTCGGCGAGGTCGCGAATGGGCTTAAAGAATTTCTGCATGTACTCGATGAAGGCCACGAGTACGCCCAGTGTGACGATGCCCTCCAGGGCCTGGCCGCTGCCGTACCACAAAATGGCGCCGACGGTGATCGAGCCGACGGCCTCGATGACGGCATACAAGATGGCGTCCCAGCGAATCGCCTCGATATTGGCGTCGCGGTATTCGGCGTTGATGTCGCGGTATTCGTCGTGACTGACATTTTCACGCACGAAGAGCTGAATGATCTCCATGCCCGTAATGCTCTCCTGGAGGTGGGCATACAGGCGCGCAATTTTAACCCGTGTTTTGCGGTAGGCCTTGCGCAAAAAGTGGCGGATGATCAGCGTAAAGATGATCAAAAACGGGACGATGACAAAGCTCGCCAGCGCCAGTTGCCAATTCATGTAGAGCAAAATGGCGACGATGGCGAAGAGGGTCAACACATCACCGGCCATGGTGACGATCCCCGACGACAGGGCTTCTTCGAGGTTTTCGACGTCGCTGGTCATCCGCGTCATCAGCCGGCCGACTGGCGTCTCCTTGAAAAACGACGACGCCAGTGTCTGGACGTGCTCAAAGAGGTTCTGGCGCAGGTCGCGCAGCGCCTGGTGGCCGGCGTATTTCATCAGGTATTGCTGGGCGTAGGTCAGGACGGCGTGGCCGACGACGGAGCCGGCGTAGACGACCAGAATGATCCACAGGCCCTCCAGGTCTTCGGCGATCAGATAGTCATCGATGGCGACCTGGAGAAGCCAGGGCTGGACGAGGTTGACGGCGGTGACCGCCGGCAACAGCAATAGACAGACCAGAAATAGCCACTTGTAGGGCCGCATGTAGGTCCACAGCCGGCGCACAATCCCGAGGTCGCTGAAGTTGTCGAGTTTGCGCTCCTGGAACCCGGAGCCGATGGCGGCGCCGTCGGGACGCTCTTGTTTGCCGTTGGTGTCGTCGCTGTCGGCGTCGTCTTGTCTGGATGTGGAGTCGTGTTGGCTCACTGGTCGAGTTGCTCCCGAAGTTTTTGTCGGCGGTACATATCGGCGTAGAGGCCGTCCTGTTCGACCAACTCGTCGTGGCTGCCGACTTCGACGAGGCGGCCCTCGTCGAGGACAAAGATTTTGTCGACTTCTGTCAGGGCGTTGAAGCGATGGGTCAACAGGATGCTGGTTCGGCCCTCCATAATCACTTTGAGCTGACGCAAAATGCGCCGTTCGGTCTGGGTGTCGACGCTGGCCAGGGCGTCGTCGAGGATCAAGATGCGGGGGTCGACGAGCAGGGCGCGAGCGATGGTGATGCGCTGCTTTTGCCCGCCCGAAAGTGTGACGCCGCGCTCTCCGACCAGGGTGTCGAGGCCCTCGTTAAAGCCGTCGATATCGCTGCGGAGGGCGGCGATGTCGATGGCCTCGTCGATGCGCTCGTCCTGGGTGACCGAGTTGGCACCATCGCCGTCGCCGCCCAGCAGCGGCGTCTGGGGCGGTAATTTGTCGAGGGATTCGTCGTAGGCCAGCGAATCGAGGCCAAAGCGGATATTCTGGCCGACGGTCATCGAAAACAAGAAGGGTTCCTGGGGGACAAAGCCGACCTCGCCGCGCAATTCGCGCAGGTCGATGCGGTCGACGGGCACTCCGTCGACGCGAATGGTTCCCTCGTCGGGGTCGTACAGCCGGCTGATAAGTTTGACGAGCGTCGATTTCCCGGAGCCGGTCTTGCCGACGATGGCCACCGTCGAGCCCGACGGGATTTCCATCGTGATATTCTCAAGTGCCTGGTCGTTGCCGTCGTCATCATCGTAGCTAAAACTGACGTCGTCGAGGCGGATGGCGCCCACGTCGCGGCCCCCGGTGGCTGCGGGAAGCGGCGCCGGATCATCGGGGCCGGTCAGCGCCGGTGGCTCCTCCAGAAGTTCGCTGATGCGGTCGAAGGCCGCCAGTCCCCGGTGCCAGATCGCGAATACCCAGCCCAGGGCAATCGTCGGAAATACCAGGGCCACGATATAGCC
The DNA here is from genome assembly GCA_964446725.1 of uncultured Bradymonadales bacterium. Classification (GTDB taxonomy): domain Bacteria; phylum Myxococcota_A; class Bradymonadia; order Bradymonadales; family Bradymonadaceae; genus SLJM01. The sequence continues at coordinate 3,391 of CAYUPT010000152.1, forward strand.
GTTGAATTCGACAAATTCACCGAGCGACATCGAGCCGTCGATGACAAAGCGCGAACCCACAAGGAGGACGATCAGCGTTCCCGTACTGGCAATCAGGACAATCAGGGCATTGAGAAGGGCCCGAATCTTGGCCAGCTTGAGGTTTTCATCGAAATAGGTCTCGTTGGCCTCGCCAAAGCGCTCGGTTTCGCGTCCCTCCAGAACGTAGCTTTTGACGACGTCGATGCCGCTGAGATTTTCCTGGACGTGCGTCGATAGATCGGAGAGCCGGGCCTGGACGACTTTGGTCTGCAAAAAGAGGGCGTAGATGACCTTGCGGATGCCCAGAAGCAAAAAGGGATAGGGCAACAGACAGGCGATCGTCAGTCGCCAGTCGACACCGGCCATCCGGTAGATGGCGATGACGTAGGCGATCAGGGTGTTGACGATGTGCAGATAGGGAATGGCGTACAGCAGCCGAACATAGGTCACGTCATTGGTGACCCGACTCGTCAGATCGCCGGTGGAGATGGAGCCGAAAAACCGGGGCGTCATCCGCGACAGGTGGCGGTACAGCGTGTTGCGGATATCGAATTCGATATAGCGACAGGCGTTGAAGATGGTGATGCGACTAAATACCCGGGCGATACCGGCGCCGACGGCGAGCACCATGATCAATTTGGCAGCATCGATGACATTCCCGCGGATGGCGGCCAGCAGGTCGAGATCTTGCTCGTCGGCGGCATCGCGCAATTCCTGGATCGCTCCGCCCAGGTACTCCGGGATGGCGAAGGTCATCAGATTGGTCAACAATAAGAACAGGGCACCGGCCACAAATAGCCAGATATGGGGCCTGAAGTACGACCACAAACGCGAGCGGCGGACCTTCGGGTCGAGCTCAAATTCGTCGTCGTCGGAATGTCGAAGAGAAGATGGGGCCATAAATACATCGCCAACAGGGCCCGAGAGATCGGACGCTGATCGAATTGTTGCCGTGTTCGGTGCGGGGTGTGGGGCGGCCGGCGCGTGGAGGCAGGCCGCAAGCGGCGCCAACGGTACGGCGGATCGGACTGGACTTCAACTGCTTATTTTCGACCGCCGGGAGGCGTCGTCACCGAAGGGGGATATCAGGGCATCGAAAGGCCGATGCGCTGCCAGTTGATCGCCTCCGACTCCGGGGATGTCGACCACAGCACGTACAGCGGCCGGCCGGCGATCTGGTCGGCGCCGATGCTGCCGATGGTCCGACTGTCGATGGCAGCTTCGCCGTCGACGTAGCTGCGATTGTCGGTGAGGGCGAAGAACTGATCGTCGCCGAGTTCGGACTCCGGTAGCGAGGCGTCGACGTAGGTCCCGGGAACGAGGCTTACCAGGTAGTTTTGCTGCTGGTTGTGCTCGATCCAGACTTCGATGTCGTCGCCACCGGCGTCGATGCCGTCGGCCGCGTCGTGACGGACCAGGGTGTCGTCGATGACCATCGTAAAGCCCTGCATCTGGATGGTGTCGCCGGGAATAGCGACGATGCGCAGAGGCACGAGGCCGCCGTCATCCGGAGATCGGACGACCGCAAGGTCACCGCGCTTGGGGGCTCGGTCCTGAAAGCCGGTGCGGTCGACGATCAGCCGGTCGCCGGGATGGATCCCGGGAAGCATCGAGGAATTGTCGACGGAGACCACAGTCATCAGGTGGCGGACCGTAAAGTGGCCGGTCACTGCCAGTGGCGCCAGAAAGGTCAGCAGTGCGATAAGCAGGTAGATGAGTGGATGTTGATAGGCCCGCGAGCGGCGCTGGTCGCCGGCTTCGATCAATTCGGCGGCCCGCCAACTCGACAAGATGCAGCTGACCAGCCAGGCGGCGGCGATGACGAGTGCCGGATACAGCGGGAAAAATTGCAGGACCACGCCGGCGATCACAAATAGGAGCACCAACAGTACAACAGCGACGTTGACGACCAGTCCCGCCAGCAGGCGTCCGGCATAGATCAGACTGAGGCCGGGGGCGAGCAGCGATAACAGCGAAGCGATGACGGGGTGTCCGTCGTCGGTGCTGGAATCCGATGATGGGTCGTGATGGTCCATATGCCCTTTCCTGCAAGGCCCGGTCGGCGGCGTCTCGTCGGTGCATTGCCGGGCGCACCGGCGCAACGGCGAGCCCAAAAGTTAGGCCCCCGGCGTTCGCAGTGTCAACCTGAAGGGGCCTGGCATGGCGGCTCAACACCCTTTTGAGAGCGGCGGTGGCGCCGCAAGACGGCAATCCCGGCGATCTACGACGGTTTGCGGTGGAACAAAAACGGCTGTTCGTAAAATTACGGTATGTGCCTTGCAAGGAGACCATGCGGTGGCGGTGCGATGTTTGGCACGGTTGCCGATCTGGTTTATGTATCGAAGCTACGGATGCGGTGGCCTTGCTGGCCTGTGGAGTAGGGACAACACGCATTGATTGGACTTTTCGAGCCGGATTGATGATGACCAATAGTGACGAGAAGCTGTCGGTATCGACGCTGCTGATTTTGGCGCTGACGGCGGTGGTGCCACTGAGTGTGGCCACCGGGTTCTCCAATTTCGAGCGCCCCCGCCAGGTCGTATTGGCCGTGGTCGCCGGGTTGGCTTTGATCGCCTGGGGCGTCGGCCTGGTGCGGCGAGGAAGTGCGAAGATGGCATCGCCGGGCACCATGGCTCTGGGAGCGGGATTTGTGGGATGTGTCGCGATCTCTCTGGCCTGGAGTGGCCTGCTGGAGTTCGGGGCCATTAGCGCCGTGATGTGGGTGGGGCTGGGGGCCGTGTTTCTGGTGCTGTCAGCGCCGGTGGGTCGCCGCCCCCGATTTCTGGACTGGGCGACGGCTGTCGCCGCCGGGGCGCTGGGAGCCGGGGGATTGGGAATCTACGATCTGCTGGGCTTTTCGGGGCTGACGCCGGTGTGGGACCCGGCGGGGGCGACGGGAGGCTTTGACGCCATGGCCTTTGGCGCCGCGTACTACCTGGTGGCCATACCGATTCTGGCGGGGGCGGTCGCCATAAGTCGGGGACTGCGGCGCTGGTTTGTGGCGGCGGCATTGGTGGTGGCCTCGGTGCACACCGCGGTGGTCATCGACGGGTTGCTGCTCGGTATCCTGGCGGGGGCGATGGGGCTCAGTGCCCTGGTGATGCGTACGGTCGGCGGTGCCTCCCTGGAGCGCTCATCGAAATTGGCACTCGGCACATCGGCACTGATCGTGGTTGTCGCCCTGGGCGCCTTGTTGTTTTACGACCGACCCGATTCGGCGAGTCTGGCCGACGACCTGCCGCGCGTGATGCAGTCGTCGGAATTTGACGCCGAAATGGCCCGTCAGGACAGTGCGCGATGGTGGTTCTTTGCTCCCGATCGCATGGAGTCGCCGATCGGACAGGAGTACCGCTCCTATCTCAACAGCACCACACGCGGATTGTGGGAAGACGAGCCGATTATCGGTCATGGCGCCGGCGGATGGTGGTTGATGCAAAGCGATGTGGTCGATGTCTCCGACCCCGATATTGAGACGATGTTCGATCGCTACCCGGCCTTTACGTCGCCGCACAGCGACTACTCCCGAATCGCCGTCGAACAGGGAGCACTGGGGTTGTTGCTATTCGTGCTGTGGCTTCTGGGTGTGGCCACGGCCATCATCGGCTCTCTTCGCAGAGATACGTTGATCGACGCCGAAAGCGCCGTGGTGATGTGGGCGCTGGCGTCGACATTTATCGTCGGTGTGGCGGCCATGGGGGTTGTACCGCTACTGGAATTGGTCAGCTCCGGCGTCGTATGGGTTGGGGCGGCGGCGATGGCCGTCTCCTACAGTGCCCACCGAAGTGAATCCGGAGACTGGCTGGCCGTCGTCTCATTCGGCAAACAACAAGGTTGGGTGCGCTACGGAACGGTGGCACTTGTGACGCTGATCGCCGTGGCCATGGTCATCCCGGCCGTACTCCACGCCAAGGCGTCACTGGAGCGAGGATACGGCGACCATCTGATGTTGCATTCCCAATTTGACGAGGCGATCTCCTGGTATCAGAAATCGCACGAGACCTACCCCGCCCATGCCGGCGTGCTGTACAATCAGGCCGTGGCACACCGCATCCAGGGCGATGCCGTAGCCGGCGCCGATGAAATTCGCGAGGCCCTCGAGATGCGGCCCTACGACGCCCGATTTCACGTTCTGGCAGCACACGTGGAATTGGCCGAAAATCGCGTGCGTCCCGCTCTGGAAAACGCCGAAGAGGCAGTGCGGACGGCGCCGATGTTTCTGGAGGCCTACGAAGTCTATGCCGCCGCCCTCCAGCGCCGTGCCAGCTACCGCGATACGGCCGCCGTGTTTGAATCGGTGTTAGAGCTGGATCCGCCGACCGACAAAGAACGGGTCTTTCGCGTCCAGTATGCGTCGTTACTCAGCGAGTTTTTCAACGACCCGCAGGGGGCGATTGAACAACTCGAGATTGCGATCGAGCAATTTCCCGTCGGCTCCGAGCGGTCGCTGCTCGGCGACCGCATCGAGGAGCTGGAGAATCGACTCGAAAGAGAGCGCCTCGAAGAGGCCGGCGAGCCCGTACCGCCGGAGTTGCAGCCCGAGATCGACGTTCACGACCACGATCACGGCGGTCCGCTTGATCTACACGACCACGGTGATGGCCACGACCACGGCGATGAACCGCCGGAATCGCCGCTTCCCTTCGATCCGCAGGATTTGTAGTGGCGTTATGGCGGTGTGGGGTACTGCGGTGCCCCCTCTCCTCGCTCCGCTCGGTTTCTCCCCCACCGGGGGAGATGACGT
>CAYUPT010000153.1:0-8121 GCA_964446725.1 uncultured Bradymonadales bacterium
GGCGCCGACAAGTCCGGAGCCGAAACCAAATAAGTCGGTGCCGGCTCGGAAGTTCATGCGTCCGTCGTAAACCGAGCGCCCCGATTCCAGACTGACGCACATCAGCTGGGTCTCCGACATCCAGCGGGTTCCGGCGCAGGCCAGCTGGTCGTTGACGACGGTCAGAAAGGAGCCGCGATAGCGGGCGGCGAAGCGCTCCTGATGTCCACTCCGGTCCAGTCGCTGATGCCACAGCGCAGTACCGTCGTTATCGAAGAGGGCCACCCGCAGATCGGTGAGGCGCTCGTCGTCGGGCATCGGCACTTCGTAGGCCACCAGTATCCGACCGTCGGCCAATTCGATGGAGTCTTCGGCGTTGCAGCCAAAGAGCGTCTTTTCGATATCTTCGAGAAGCGTCTGGGGCCCGTCGCCATCGGGTTCGAGTAGCTCGTGGCAGGACGAAAAGCGCTGGACGGGACCGGTGTCGATGTCGATGCGCCGATGGCCTTCGGGGTCGGTGAGATCGACGAGGCGGTCATCGATGGACGTCAGATTGTGTTCGACAACCGCCGGCTCCGGCGTTGCGTCGTCACCGGGCGCCTCATCGTCTTGTTCACAGCCGGTGGTCGCCAGGGCCATCAACGCGATGGCCAGCACTGCGGCGATGCTGCGGCCTGGAAGGCGAAGGGGCGCGGGGGGCATAAGAGGGAGCGTCATGGCTGTATGATCCGGGTCGATGGCGCGTCTAACCAGCGGCGAAACGTCGGGTTCTGGACCAGGCATCGACGACACCCGAAAATGATCAGCTTTTTGCGCGGTCGGGTCAACGCGACGTTGAGTCGGCGCACGTCGGCGACGAAATCGCCGGGATGGTCGGTCTTGACCAGCGTGGCGCAGATGACGTCGCGCTCATTGCCCTGAAAGCGCTCGACGGTGTCGACGTCGACCCGTCCCTCCAGGCCCGCTCTGCGGTGGAGTCGACGAAGCAGGTGGACCTGGGCGCGAAACGGCGACAGGGCGCCGATCGTCGGCGGTGTCGAGTCGTCGGCCGTCGCCTCCACCAGCCGTTTTGTGGTCTCCACCAGTGCCCGGGCCTCGTCGATATTGGTGCGACCCGACGCCGTCCCGTCGATGTCGACGAAGACCACCGGCGCGTCGACATCCAGCGGGCCAGAGCCGATGTCGGCGCCCAACTCGAGGCCTCGATCGGCGACCGAGTCGTCGGCGACGAGCCGGCCGTCGTAGAAGGCGCGGGCCGGAAAATCCATGATGTCGCGGTGCATCCGGTACTGGGTCGTCAGCAAGGATGGTTCAAAAAAGGCGGCTAAACGCTCAAAGAGGCTTCGATCGAGGCCGGCGATACCGACCTGTTCGAGCGGCGAATGCGGCGTCTGATCGGCTGCGTCGTCTGATGAGTTGTCCGCCTCGTCTGCATCGCCGGTGTCAAAGAGCGCCGGCTGGAGTCCGTCGGCGGTCTCCGATGTCGACGCCGCGTTTGCAGTGGTGGTGGCGTCGAGTCCCTGATGGGCACCGGTCACAAAGGCGCTCATGGCGCGCTCGGAGGTGACGATCGGCGGCAATTGGCGGTGATCGCCGACGAGCACGAATCGGTGAGCCGCTGAAATCGGGGCCAGCGCCATTGGTTCGGTCAACTGGCTCGCCTCGTCGATCAGGGCCACATCGAAGGCCGGAATGTCGTGGAGGCGCTCGAAATGCGTCATCGCCGCGTGGCGAAGACTGCTGTGGGCGGTGGTGGCCACAATCGAGATGGTTTCGAGTCGGCGTCGCAACTCGTCGAGGGAGTCCGCCGCAGCGGCCATATCGTCGGCAAAATAGGTATCCACATCCAGTCCCCGGCGACGCAGGGCATCGGCCAGAAGCGGGGAGCGCTCGCTGGAGCTGAGCCTCAGAAAGGCCGGTGGCGGCTCGCCGCGCCGAGTCGCGGCATCGAGCAGTTGGATGCACAGCGTATCGACGGCGGTATTGGTCAGCGCCGACAACAACACGGTGTCACCGCGGCTCGACAACTCACAGCACAGGTGGGCGATGACCGTGGTTTTGCCGGTGCCCGGCGGGCCCTGAATCAGTGTCGCCGGCCGGTCGACCAACCCGCGGCGCAGCGCGCTCTTCTGGGAGTCGTTGAGATGGTCCGCCGTCGCCTGGTGGAGCTCGTGGTCGGAATCGCCGCCGTGCGACACTGGGACGTCGTCGGGACGCAGCAAGGTCTCGAGCAGTGGCCGGCGGTGGTGTTTTAGGGTTCGGTACAGTGCGCGGTGCGCCGTGCGGTATCCGATGCGCGACGGCATATCGTCGGCGATCCAGCCCGGCCCGGCGAATTCGTCGTTGAGCGTGGCGGCCCGCAGCTCGATTTGCAGGCGTGTCGATGGGGCATCGGCGTCGCTCGATGTTTCGGGCCGGCCGATGACGCGGGCTCGAAAGACGTGATGGCTGTCGATATCGCCGCGGTGGACCAGAATGCGGTCGCCCGGCGTAAAAATGTGCAGATCGTCGCCGACGAGGATGGCGCGGCGAGCCTCGGCATCATCGGCCACCAGCTCCAGATCGGCGGCGGCCCGGTTGTCGTTGATGCGTTGAGCCAGAAGTTCGGGCTGGAAAATCGCGCCCAGCCGGGTGTGGTCGGTCCAGCGCTCCATTTCGATAAGTCGCGTCAGATGCCGGTGGTATTGGCGCAGTTGCACACCGAGTTCGTCGCCGATATCGCCGCGACCGATGCCGGGTTGGCCGCCGTCGCCGAGGTCCAACAGTTTGGTCTGCGCGCCGCAGCGGTCGCGTCGAAAGCGACAGGCGTTCTCCCGGCATAGTGCCGGCTGCTGCATATAATGCGGCGGCTCGTAGTCGTAGGTCGGATCGACATAGCTACGATACAGTGCGATCAGGCCGTTGCGGCCGTGGACCAACGTCTCCTTTTCGTCGTTGGCATCCAGTGGAACTTCCTTCATGCGGCCATTTTTCGAGTACAGAAGATGGCCCGACGTCGGCAGATCTTTTTGGGAGGCCAGATCGCGCCACAGCAGGGCGTAGCTCTGGACCTGGCCGGCGTGATCGTGCCAGGGTTTGCCGCTTTTGAGTTCGATGATCTGAAGGCCTTCGTCGGGGTCGGTGACCACCAGATCGGTTCGGCCCTCCAGGCCGTAGCGGCTGGAGTAGCGCGTCGCCTCCGCGTGCTCACCGCACCAGCCGACGCGGTCGCGGCGCGGCGCTTCGGCGGTGCGTCGAGCAGTAAACCGGCGCAGGTGCTCGAATTGTTCCCGGGCCCGTCCCACCAGCTTCGACAGCTGGGCGTCGTCGACGCCGGAGGCCAGAAAATCGAGGTGTAGCGCCGGCAATCGCGCTTCGAGTGCGTCCTCAAAACTCAGGGAGTCGTCGGCCGTCAGGTCCTCCAGAAATTGGTGGACCAGCGTTCCAAACGCCAGATGATGGGTGCGCTCGCCGGGATCGCGCTTGTCGACCATCACCCGCTGGGGACAGCCCCGGGCCTTGAGGACATCGCTGACCGACACTGGCCAGTGCGGTTCGATGACCGGCAGGGTGGCGTCGGTGGCCGTCAAAAAGAGATCGCCGTCGGAGTTTTCGACGGTCTGGGCGTCGATGATCGTCAATTCGGCGCCCTCCCACAGCAGTGCCAGGCTGTCGAAGACCGCCGGATGCTGGTTGCGGTACACGAAAACGCCCGGCGATGTGTGGTCGGCGGCGGTATCGAGGCGAAATCGGATGCCCTCGCCGCGGCGGTCGTGGTTGAAGCGGTCCAGGCCGCGGACCCGTCCGGTGACCGCGCTATCGGAAGTCGACGAGTCCGACGACACCGGAGCCGAGGCCTCGAAGCGCAGGCCGGCGAGAAATTCGTCGATGCTCTGAGGCCGTTGTTCGGGCTCGGCGCGCAGTGCCCGCTCCAGCGTGGAGATGGCGTAGGCCGGCAAGGTCTCGAAATTCGGGTTGTTGCGCCGGGCTTCGTCGCTCGACAGGGCGATATCGATGAGAATCCGCGCCAGATTGTGGATATCCGTCGCCGGCGACGGTGTCCGTTCCGCGCTCTCCGTTCGCATTTCGACGGGGCAAAAGGGACCGGGCTCGATGAGCTCGTGGGGCCAGAGTCCGAAGTCCGTGGCGCTCAGACGCTGTTTGGCGTCGTCGAAAAAGACGTTCCACGGAGCCAGTGCGCCGTGAACAAGCCCCCGCTGGTGGGCGTCGCGAAGTGCCAGCGCCAGCGGTGTGATGGCGTCGACGGCCACCGACCAGGTCGGTCGTTCGCCGTCGTACTCCGACAGCCGAACGCCGCGAATCTCCGGGGTCGCCACCCAGGTGTCATCGCGGTCGCGCCACCACTTCGTCGGCGCCTGGAGTCGGGGGTGGCTCGATGCGCCGGTGTGGTGCAGTGTGGCGCCCAGTTTGAGAAGCCCCGGTGAATCGGGCAGGCGGCGGATGTGGAATCGGCCTTCGGCGTCATCGGCGTCCACGGTCCAGACCGGCCCACCGGGCGTCGTCGCCGTCGGCGGGCAGTCCGGCGGCGGCGTCAATGCATCATCGCAATCAGAATCGTCGAACATGTCATGACATCGGGGGTACGTAGAAATCGTGGCATCATTGCGGTCGCCGAAAAGCTCGGCGGTGGTACTTTCTGGCCGGTACGGAGGTCACTGTTTTTCGGCGTCGCCGTCGGTGCCGTCGGCCCGAGAGCGCTTTTCGTCGGGCGGCGTCAACAGTACGGTACACGGCGCTTTTTTGAGCAAGGTCCGTCCCGTGCTGCCGAGCATGACATCGGCGAACCGAGAGCGCCCATGGGAGCCCAGCGTCAACAGGTTGGCATCGCGTTTCTCGAGGACATCCAGGACCTCGTGGATCGGATAGCCGGGGTGGATGTCGATCGTCGGCGATACGTCCTCGAGATCGGGGGCGGCGTCGGCGAGCATGGCATCCAATTCCTGTCGGGCCCAGCCAATCTCCTCGCCGAGGTGGGTCTCCAGGGTCTCCGGAAGGGTATCGGGGCCGTCGATGACCGGCGAGATGTCCTGCGGCATGGAGATGACGTGAAGAATGCTCAGTGCGCCGCCGAATCGGCGGACCAGGTCCGCGGCGGGGACGACGCCGGCCACCGATGCTCGACTCAGATCGACGGCCGACCGGGCGCGCAATTGTTGGCCGGGCACAAATCCGTCGGGATGGACTACGGCCATCGGACACGGCGGCTTTAGCGCCAGGTGCTCGGTGGTCGATCCGACGAAAAACCGGGCCAGTCGACCCTTGCCGGACTTGCCGACGACGAGCCCGTCTGCGTCGCGCTCTCGGGCCATCTTCGCCAGAGTGTCGGCCGGAGAGCCGACCTCGATTTCGATATCGCAGCGGACCTGGTCGGTATCGACGGCCGACAGCCACTGTTGGACCTGTTGTCGAAGTTCTTTGCGCTCGCGGGCCTCGCTGTGATTGGCGATGACGCGCCGCATTTTCATGTCGTCGGAGCCGACGACACGGGCGATGACGACGCGCGAATCGGCGTCGTCGGATGCGCGGGCGCAGCCGATGGCAAAGCGCGCGGCCTGAAGGGCATTGTCCGATAGATCGGTGCCGACGATGAAGGTGCTCATAGTTGGTACTCCAGAGATTCGAGGCGGTGCGACGGGCCATTGTGGTCTGTCGTGGTACTGCGGGCAAGGGCGAAGTGGTCGCCTGGTCGATTGTTTTTCTTTACAACCCGCGGCGCTGGTGGGTAGCGTTCGGCTGCAACGCAAGTTCCGTCAAATGCGGTAGTGCCAGGGACGTCAGTTATGGATGGATCGGAGAGTCGGGACCAGTCGTATCGCGCAGTATTTCTGGCGCGAAGTGCCGACGAAGTGCGTCGGCGATACCTGGACCGGTTGTTGCGGTTGCGAGACGAGGGGTTTGAAGTCGATGTGCTCGCCGGCGATACCGGCGGCTTCGACGAACTTCGCGACGCCGGCATCGAGGCCCGTCCCATTCCGGTTCGCCATCCGCACAATGTCGCCGGATTGCTGGGCGCCTATTTCATCGTTCAGGCCCATCTATTGGAGCGCCGCCCGATGATGGTGCACTCCTTTGGCCACCGCGTCGCCTGGCTGGGGACCTATGCCGCCCGCCGGGCACAGGTGCCCGCCGTATTTTCCACCATGGAGTACCACTGGCTCGAAGAAGAACCGCTTCGCGTTCCTCTCGGCCCGCTGACGCTCTTCGGGGCGTCGGGCCTTATCGATACGGTCACAGGCGCCGAAGAGGGCATCAACAACATTGTGGGCACGCCCTTCCGGCGGACCATGCATCGGGCCTACCGGTGGCTGGCCGAAGAGGTCGACCGCTATATTGTGACCACCGAATTCGACATGCAATTGCTACAGGATATGGAGATCGCCGCCGACGATAAGTTGGAGATGGTCATCGGTGGAGCCGGCGTCGACCTCCAGGCGTTTTCGCTGCCCGAAAAGGGCGATCCGATGCGCCAGGAGGCGCGCGAGCAGTTGGAGCTTCCGGACCACTGGCGTCAGGTCGTCGGCTGGGTCGGTCCGGTCACACGGCGCCACGGTGCCGACGATCTACTGGCGGCGATCTCCAAACTCAAGATGACCCATCCATCGGTGGGTTTTCTGGTGGTCGTTCGCGGGACGTTGGCCAGCGGCCAGGCCCGTCGGCTCAGGCGCCTTGAGCAGCGCGGCCAGGTGCGGCTGATTCGCGACGTCGACGACGAGGCGTTGGTCTTTCGGGCCATGGACGTCCTGGCCTGGTTCGGTCACCCGTCGACTCCGCACGACGCCATATCACAGGCCGCAGCGCTGGCGGTTCCCACCGTCGGTTACGACACGCCGGCAGCTCGTTCCCTGGTCGAGCAGGGGCAGACGGGCCATCTGGTATTTGAAGATGATCGCCAGGCGGCGATCGGGACCCTGGGCAAGATGCTCAATGATCCGAAGCGGCTCGCCGATCTGGGATGGAGGGCGCGATCGCGGGCCAATCTTCGCTTTTCGAGGCGCGCCGTCGACGATCAGATGGTGCGGCTGTACGACCGGGTCTTAGATCAGGTGTTGCGACAGCTGGCGTGAGTTGCGCCAACAGAACGGGTTAGTCCTCAAATTCAATAAATATTTCGTCGATCGGCTCGTCGACGATGCGGTGTTTTTCGTTTTGGGCGTCTTTACGGGCTCGAACTTCGAGCGGGAAGTCCTGCTCCGAGACCTCGACGGTCATGGGGCTGATGCCGTCTCCACTGCCCACCACGAGGATATTCTGGCCGGGGGGATCGGTGGCGATTCGCAGATCGAAGTGCTCCGGTTCGACCTCTTGTTGCTGGGCACCCACATTCTCATCGAGGGAGTGCATCGGATCGTCGTTGGAGAATACGAGCATGTAGGTGGCGCCGGCGATGACGGCCAGCATGGCCAACAAAATGGCGGCGGCGACGGGCAGCGAGATATCGGAATCGTCGTCGGGCGGCCGCGGTGCAGAGCGGCGCTCTGCGGGCTCCCGGCCCGGACCCTGATGGGAGGCCTCGGCAATGATGCGATCTTCGCCCTGGGCTGTTGGAATATCCTCGGCGATGGATTCATCGAAATCATCGAGATCATCGCCATCACCGTCGGAATCGACGTCGCCATTGGCGCCGGAGTGCTTGTGTTGCTCGGAGGCCGACGGTGCGTTGCGATCCGGGGAACGGCGCTTGTTCGTCTTCTTCGGCGGAGCGGATTCGTCGGTGCCGACGCTCGAGACCGTCCCCTCCTCTTCGTAAAAATTACCGAAATCACCTTCGTCGGCGAAAAGATCGTCGCCGTCGTCGAAGTCGTCTTCACTAAACGACGAGTCGCCGCCCAGCGATTCGCCGTCCGATAGCGATTGCATCGCCGAGGGGTCGCCCTCGAAGAGTTCGTTGTCGGGGTCGATATCGTCGCTGTCGTCGCCACCGGCGGAGGCGTTGTCATCGGAGGACGGATCGTCTCCAGAGGAGGGTTCCGGTGGAGCGGGGACGTCGTCGGGCTTTTCGTCGGGGGCGGCATCGTCGGTGTCGGCCGGTTCGTCCTCCGGAGGTGTTGCCGGGGCCGGGCTGTCATCGGCCGGCTCCGACTCGTCCGTTGACGCCGGTTCGCTCAGGATGGCGGCTTTTCGATCCCGCAGTGCCGAAAGGGC
>CAYUPT010000154.1:0-8071 GCA_964446725.1 uncultured Bradymonadales bacterium
CCCACAGAAGTCGAGAATCTATGTATCCAGAAGGGGACGCTCAATCAGGACGAGTGGGAAGAGATGAAGAGCCACGCCGCTCTCAGCGAGTCCTATCTGGCGCAGATCCCGTGGAGTGATGAGTTGCAGCGAATTCCCTGTATCGCCGGGGCGCACCACGAAAAGCTCGACGGCAGCGGCTACCCCAGTGGCTTGGCCGGCAAGGAGTTGCTGCCCCAGGTGCGGATGTTGACGATCGCCGATATCTTCGATGCCCTGACCGCCAGCGACCGCCCCTATCGCAAGGCGGCGACCATCGATCGGGCGGTCGAAATTTTGCATCTGGAGTCGGAGGATGACAAATTGGATCCGGAACTCGTGGAGGTCTTCGAGTCGCTGGTCGTCCCCCGGATCGCCGACGACGTGCCGAATTCGGAGTAGCCCCGGAGGCCACCGATCAGCGCTGGCAGGCCTCGGGCACCGAGGCGTCGCGGTCGTCGAGCATGTAGCCAATGGTGCGCACGACATCTCGGCAGGTCTGGGAGTCGCGGGTGTCGGTGGCGAGACCGGCGCAGGCGCCGCCGACGCCGTCGAGATCCTCGACCTGCTCACAGCAGTCGATCATCTGCTGGCACTCCGGGGAGCGACAGCCGCCGAGGGCCAGAAGTAGGGCGATCGCAATAGCGAACGGGAACAAAAGGGACTGTCTCATGACGTTACATCCGTGGAGAGAATCAGCGCACACCACAGATGTGGTAGCGTCGGTGTGGCGAGAGGTCAAAGCCCGAGCAGGTGGAATCGATTGAAAACCTGAGTCAGCGATGAATGTCGGCGCTCTGCGGGCCGACGAATTCTGTGGCGAAAGAGGAAATTCGTGGCCGAACTGGGAAATGCGCCGAATGTCATCGGGCGGTATGAGCTATTGACCCGCCTGGCGACGGGAGGCATGGCGGAGCTATTTCTGGCTCGCGAGCGAGGGCTGGCGGGACTGGAGCGGCTCGTCGTCGTCAAACGCATTTTGCCCCATCTGGCCGACGAACCGTCGTTTGTGGAGATGTTTCTTCGGGAAGCCCGGATTGTCGCTCGCCTTTCTCATCCCAACGTCGTGCAGATCTACGAATTGGGTCAGGAGGCGGAGTCGTATCACATCGCCATGGAGTATATTCACGGGTCGACGATCCGAGAGCTGCTGGTATTGGCCCAGAAGTCCGATGCGCAGATGCCCTGCGATGTCGCCGTCGCCGTCGCCGAGCAGGCCTGCCGGGGGCTGGAGGCCGCTCATGAACTCAAAGATCTGGATGGGAAGCCGCTGGGATTGGTGCACCGAGATGTGTCGCCGCACAACTTGATGTGTACCACCGACGGTCATATCAAATTGCTCGATTTCGGCGTCGCCAAGTCGACGTCGGCCAGTGTGGAGGCGACGTATTCGGGGAATCTCAAGGGCAAGTTTGCCTATCTGTCGCCGGAGCAATGCCGCCACGAGCCACTGGATCGGCGCTCCGATGTGTTTGCGATGGGCATCGTCATGTGGGAGATGCTGACGATGCGCCGGCTCTTTAAGCGCAAGACCGAGTTGCAGATGATGCAGGCGATCATCGGTGGTGACATTCCGCCGCCGGGGCGGTTTCGAGAAGATGTGCCGCAGGAATTGGAAGACGTGGTTCTCCGGGCGCTGGCGACGGAGCGCGACGATCGATTCCAGACCGCCGAAGAAATGCGCCAGGCGTTGCTTGCATCGGCCGATGCCAGCGGGATGGCCCTGGACGAAAAGAAGGTCGCCGCATTTCTCAACGACATCGCCGGAGCCCGGCTTGCCGAGCGCCAGGCGACCGTCGAGAGCGCCTGTGAACGGGAGTTGACCGTCGCCGAACGGCGCCGTCTATTGCACATGACCGGGACCAGCTCCCGGGCGGAAGCGGGATCGCAGACGGGCAGTGGTCCGACGATCGTAGAGACCCCGACCGGAACCGAGCAGACCCAGCAGGCGGCCGCCGACCGAATTCAGGAATTGGTGGAGGCCGACCGAGAAGAGGCCACCGGACCGTCGGATGCCTCCGAACGGACGGCGGTAGAACGGCCGGACGCCCGCGGCGACGACTCCGAAGGGCCGGCCCCCAGTCCGTCGACTGAGGATAGCCTCGAGAAGAGCGTCACGGAGACGAAGTTGTCGCAATCCGATCGGGCGCAGGGTCCATTGGGGGGCAATCGGCTGCCCGTATTATTCGGTGCGGCGCTGGTGACGATTGTCGTCGGACTGGGACTGTTTTTAGGTACCGGGATTCTGGAATTTGGATCGGCAAGTGATGACGAAGAATTGGTGGATATGATCGGCGATGTGTCGGTCTCCGGCGAGCCGATTACCCTGGGGTGGGCGCCGACCATCGATCCCGAGGTATTAGAGCAGGAAGTCGCTCCGCTGCATCGATATCTGGAACGGGAGACGGGCCGGCCGGTGCCGATGGTCATCGCCGACGATTATACCGGATTGTCGCGCATGCTTCGGCGCGGCGAAGTGACGGCAGCGGTATTTCCACCGACGCTGTACGTATTGACCAGCGAACGAGATCGAGCCGTCGAGTTTATTGCGATGCGAGAATTCGATGGGACGGCCTCCAGCGACGGGCATCTGCTGGTGCGGCGAGGCGAGGGAATCAGCGACCTAAAAGACCTGGAGGGGGCGAGGTTTTGTTTCGTCGATCAGGCATCGACGTCGGGGCGCTTACTTCCCCGCCATCACATCCGGCGCGAGGGCTACGACCCCGATGAGTTCGTGGGCAGTGTTCACTGGAGTGGTGATCACTTCCAGAGTATGCGCGATCTCATTGCCGGCGAGTGCGAGGCGGCGGCCGTCTATTCCGGGGCCTATCTATCGGCCGATGAGTACGACATCCCTACGGCGCGCGTCAGTACGCTGGCTCAGACCGGACAATTGCCGCAGGACGTGGTCGCCATCGGCGAGCACACCGATGACAGCGACCGCGAGTCATTGCACGAAGCCCTTCTGGAATTCGATCCAGAGCGGGAATTCGATGTTCCACGGCTGGGTCAAAACCAGCGCATCACGGGGTTTTTGGAACAAGACGAGGAGCAATTCGAACATCTGCGAAGTGTGGTTCGTCAAGAGGGCATCGAGATCGACGACCTCTGACGGTGCACCCCGACGGCGCAAGGCCGCCGGGGGCCGCTGTTCGCCTTAACCCCCACCGGTTTCACGCCGGTGGGGAAGAAGTTTGAGAACATTCACAGGACGTGAACGGGGATGGTGGCGCCGTCGTCGAGGGCGTCGATACCGCGGTCGACGATACCCAGTGCATTGGCAGCGGCAAAGAGTGCCGGATTGCCGGAACTCTGATGGGCTCTCGGTTCGAAGAGCAGTCCGTCGCCGGTGGGTCGGGCGCTGCCGGCGAGGAAGGCGCGGCGTCCGCTGGAGCCGCGGGCTGTGCCGCGCAGGGTGGCGTCGATGCGCGCCAGCGGGGCGTCGGCGGCATCGACGCCCTGGGCGACGGCCAGAGCGGGGCGCACGAAGAGATGGAACCCCACGAAACTGGACGCCGGATTGCCCGGCAGTCCGATCAGCGGGACCGGTTTTTCGTCGGCATGAGCGACGCCGAAAGCCAGCGGTTTGCCCGGTTTCATGCGGACTTTCCAAAACGACATGCCGTCAGAAAGTTCGTCGAGGACAGCGCCGACGTGGTCGTGGTCGCCAACGGAGACGCCACCGGAACTGAGCACCATGTCGCATTCGGCGATGGCGCGCCGGTAGGTCTCTTCGATAGCCCGGCGATCGTCGGGGGCTGTTGGATAGACGCGGGGCGTGGCGCCAAATTCTTCGGATAGGGCCTCGAGCATATAGGAGTTGCTGTTGACGATCTGGCCGGGGCCGGGGTCGTCGTCGAGTTCCACCAATTCATCACCGGTGCTGATGATGGCGACGCGCGGCGGGGCAAAGGTGGTGACTACGGATTGGCCAAAACTCGCCAGCAGCCCGATTTCAGCGCCGCCGAGCCGGGTTCCGACCTCCAGCGCCGGCTGGTCGGCGTCGAGATAGACGCCGGCGCGGCGGATATTGGCGCCGCGCCCGGAGGAGGGAAGCTTTTCGACGGTGACCGTCCCGTCGTCGCCGGTGCGGCATCGCTCCTGTCGGATGACCGTATCGGCGCCGGAGGGCAGAGCGGCGCCGGTGGAAATGCGTATTGCCTGACCTTCGGAGAGTACTTCGTCCGCCGGGTTGCCGGCCGATGCCTCGCCGGCGATTTCCAGGGTAGCCGGAACGTCCTCGACGTCGGCGTATCGGAGGGCGTAGCCATCCATCGCCGAGTTGTCGAAGCGCGGCGAGCTCCAGGGGGCGTTGACCGGCCTGGCGAGGTGACGAGCCCGACAATTGCCGAGCTGGGTGCGCTGGCTGGCGGCCTCCGGGATCTGCGGCAAAATAGACTGCAGGGCGTCGTCGACGGAGATGTAATCCGACATGGTGTACCGGGGTCGAAAAAGAGAGGAAATGAAGAATTCAGCGGGAGACGATGCTTATTGGGAATCGTCGCCGACCGCCGGCGGTGGCTCGTCCCAATCGGACT
Source organism: uncultured Bradymonadales bacterium (assembly GCA_964446725.1). GTDB lineage: Bacteria > Myxococcota_A > Bradymonadia > Bradymonadales > Bradymonadaceae > SLJM01. The sequence continues at coordinate 4,557 of CAYUPT010000154.1, forward strand.
GACCGCAGGGATGGTCGGCGAGCTCATCGGCTTCGACGGCGTCGCACTCGCCGACGGGCTGGGCCCGGTCGCCGGGCGAGGCATCGTCGGCCGGGGCGGTCGTTGAACAGCCGGCAAGGGCCAATATGATTACCAGCGCGGTACAACGGTATCGAAGAAGTGCCATGGCGTGCTCGATTCGAAATCGAAAATGTCAGCTTCCGTCGCATTCCGGTTCGTCGCGACGGTCGATTCGAAAGTAGCTGTGATAACAGTAGTCGGAGGAAAAATCATCGCCGAAGTCGTAGTTGACGTCCAGGTAGTAGGCGGGGTCGAGAAACCACATGCCTCCCGTGGCATCACTGCCGGAGCTCTCCGGCGGCAGCCACTGGTAGGGGAGACTGCCGTAGGATTGGCTGCCCGACGAACACAGCGATACGGGCAGTAGCGAGGGCTCTTCCGAAACTCCCTGCGGGCGATCGGCGCCCATCTCGTAGACCGCCCAGGAATTCGAGAATAGACCGCACGAAAAGTCGCCGCGGTGCATCCAGAATGGATTGTAAAACGGCTGGAGGCCGTACTCCATCTCAAGATGCTCATCGCCCATGGTCGCCTCGTCGTAGGTCTCGGCGACGCCGTCGCGCAAGACGACACCGTCATCTGCGATAAACTCTTGGCTGTCGCCGACACAGGCTTCGGTGGTAAATCCGATCTCTTCGCGCTCATACCAGTGGCAGGCGGCGTGATTTCCGCTGGGAACAAAGAGTGGATAGTGGGCCCCCTCTTCGAGCTGGCCTGCCGAGAAATCGACGGGGTTTTCATTGGGGGAGCGGGCCGATGCGGTGGAGTCATCGGGCAGGTAGGCGAGTCGGCGCTCGTCGCCTGCGGATTCACCGATGTGGACACCGTCGACGAGAACCACGCTGTCGTCGGCGCGATCGACGGCGACGACAATGCCCGTAATATCGTGTTCGTAGGTGCTGCTGTCGAAGGGATCGCCGTAGCGGCGCCCTGGGTAGTACAGGATGTAGTGCAGAAAGTGATGGCTCTCCGTGGACTTCGTCGAGTAGTAGACGGTGGCCGGCAGATCGGCGCTGGTCTGTTCGGCGGCATCGAGGTTGTCATTGCCGACAAAATTGGCGTCGAAATCGACGGCGGTAGGGATATCGAGGTGGATATCGGGGGCCGATGTATACTCCGTGCCCTGGTAGATGACGGGGGCGAAGTCTTGGGCCAGCGAGGCCGCGTCGCCATCGGCCTCCCACTGGGTGATGAAGGTGGACTCCACTTCCTCGACGGGCAGTAGATTTTCATCGGAAGTGAGAGAGTTGGTGACGTGAATGCTGTAGAGGGTGCCGTCTCGAAGCGATTCGTCGGGAGTTACGACGATTTCGCGTTCATCCGGCAGGTATTCGATGTCGGTGTCGACGGATCGACCGGAAGGTGTCCTGATCGGGAGATCGTCGGGGGTCAGGAAAATATCTTCGATATCCTGATCGAAGCTGACGCGAATTTCGGTATTGACGTCGACGTCGGTGGCACCGTCGGAGGGCGATATGGAGAGTACCTGCGGGTTATCCGTTGGCGTCCCGTTATCATTGTTGTTGCCGTTTTCGCCATTGGGCAATTCGCCGTTGTCGAATTGATTGTCGTCATTGTCATCGTTGTCGTTGGAGGCGCCCTGATTGCCGTCGTTTTGAGGCGTGTCGTCGTTGTCTCCGGGCGGATCGCCGAGGTCCTCGCAGACGCCTTCGGTGGTGCAGAATTGATCGGAGTCACAGTCGTCGTCGATATCGCAGGAGACCGCGTCGCTGGATGCACAACCCGACAACATAAAGAGGGTCACAAGAGCGATAGCAGGCATCGACAGGCGTTGCACAGTGGACATGGAGCCTCCGCGAGTTGAGCGCTGATTTTGGGGCCACAAAATTATCAAAAATGGGCGGCGCTTTCCACGGAAAAGTCGCCGGGCTCTCGTCGACCGGGTTCGATGGAATGAGTCGGCGGGGGCATTCAGTTGTCACAGATGCCGATCTGGGGTATGCGTCGGCGTCGAGAAGCAATGTCGCCGGCTCGACTTCAGCCAGCTATAGAACCCGTCGGGAACGCATGTCGTACGAACGTTTTATTGCCATTCGCCACCTGCAGAGTCGGGGCAGTGGATTTGTGTCGACCATTACGGTGATCGCCATTTTGGGCGTATTTCTGGGAGTGGCTTCACTGACGAGTGTCCTCGCCGTCACCGGCGGCTTTCAGCAGGCGTTTCAGGACCGGGTCCTGGGGGTCAATAGCCACATTATCGTCCGTCAATTCGGCTCCGATTTCCGGGACTACCGCGAGGTTCAGCAGACCATCGAGGACTACGAGGAGGTCGTGGCGACGAGCCCGTTTATCTTCCATGAGATGATCGGAAGTCACGGAGGGCGCACGGCGGGCATTTTGGTCAAGGGCATCGAGCCGTCCACCGCCGCGGAAGTCAGTGATATACCGCAATACACCCAGCAGGAGGGAGTGGTCTCCGATCTGGAATTCGATCGCTTTCCAGATGACGGTCAGGTCGGAGTTCCCCGGATTCTCATCGGAGAATCACTGGCCGAACGACTCGACGTCGAGCCCGGCGATACCCTTCAGTTGACCAGTCCACTGGAGGGGATGCAGTCCGGGGGATTGGGGGCCAGCGGAGGTCGGCCGTCGATTCAGCGATTTGAAATCGCCGGGACCTACCGCAGTGGCTTCCACGAATACGACGACCGGATGGTACTGACCGACTTTCGCGCTCTGCAGGAATTTTTCGACCAGGGCGATACAGTCACCGGCGTCGATGTGCGGGTTCACGATGTCTTCGGCGTCGGGCAGTTGACCGAACAATTCCGAGAACAACTCCCGGAGACCGATTATCAGATTCTGGACTGGCGGGAACTCAATCACAACTTATTTACCAGTCTGGGGCTCCAGCGCATCGTACTGGCCGTGTTGTTTTGCTTTATCGTCCTGGTCGCCAGCTTCAATATCGTCTGTACGCTGATCATGATCGTGCTCGAAAAGAACAAGGAGATCGCGATCTTGAAGTCGATGGGGGCGACCAACGGCGAGATCATGAAGACCTTTATGTATCAGGGGACCATCATTGGCCTGGTGGGCACGGTCAATGGGCTGATCGGCGGGCTGGTGATCTGTCTGTTGATACGGCAGGCCGAGTTCGGTCTCGACGCCGAGATCTACATGATCGATCATCTGCCGGTGCGGTTGGTGTTCTGGGAGTTTGCGTTGGTGGGCGTGTTGGCGATGATCATCTGCGTGCTGGCGACGATCGGACCGTCCTGGTGGGCCGCAAAGATGGATCCCGTCGACGGCCTTCGTTACGACTGAGAACCGCAAAGAGGCGGAGAAGCCAGGGAACCGCAAAGAGGCGAAGGGGCAAAGGAGAAAAGAGCGTCAAGTGGTGCGGATTGGTGTTGCGACCGAGGGGGATAGGTTGGGTGTGAAAAGTGCGACGAAAAGCCAGGGACCCGCAAAGAGGCGAAGGGAGAAACTGC
>CAYUPT010000155.1:0-8041 GCA_964446725.1 uncultured Bradymonadales bacterium
GAGCGACCCGAGCCTTGCGAGGTAGCGTGGGGGAAAGACGGCGATGACCCAAAAAACTCAACGGGAACCGCAAAGTTGCAAAGGGTCTTCGGTCAGTGAATCGGTAATGGACAGTGGTCGGGGGGTTGACTACAGTCGACTGGATTCTACGAGAACGATAAAAATGTAAACGAATGCAAGTCAGGATTGTCGATGAGTCGACGAAGGCACCTGCTGTGCGGTCTGGTTGCAGCGCTACTGGGCGTTGCGGTCTGGGGCTGTGGTGACGTGGAAGATGAAGAACAAGACGTCAACGAGCAAGAAGTCGAGGCCGAAGTCGATGCACCGACGGACGTCACGGCCAGTGATGCCACGTCGGCTGATCATGTGGTTGTGGGGTGGGAGCCGGTCGACGGTGCCGACAAATACCTGGTGTATCGCGACGGTGAGCGAATCGATGAAGTCGGACACGGCGACGATGGGCAACGCCACGAGATCGCCGATGGAAATGCCGAGCCGGCCGGTCCGCCAGAAACGCCCACCGAGGTGGAGGCGGTGTGGGAGCTGGACTTCGTGGAAGTGAGTTGGGAACCGGCACAGACAACGATTGGGCCGGAGCACGAGTATGTGGTGGTCGCCGCCAATGGCGACATTCTCAGCGACGACTCGGAGCCGGCCCAGGGCCGGCGCGATGGAGAAGACATCTCACACTACGAAATCGAGATCGAAGGTCTCGGTTATTTCTTCGATGTCGGTGACCAGACACACTGGATCGATGACGAGACTTCATCGGAGTTGATGGACGAGGACGTCGACAAGCCGACACTGATTGGAGGAGACCTCGACGGTCAGCAATCAGTCTCTCTAAACTACGTGGAATTACAGGCCGAAGAGCCGACAATCGAGCCAGGCGGCGCGGTCAGCTACCGGGTCCGCGCCGTCGACGGCGCCGGTCGCAGCAGTGAGCCGTCGGAAGCGGTGGTTCCGACCACGGTGATTGGGGGATACGAGTTGCAGTGGCAGCGCAGTGAGGGAGACGACCCGCAGGGACCGTTCGAGGACCTGGATTTGGATTGCGCCGATGAATTGGAATGCCAGGACCCCGTGGTTTCGAGCCGTGGAGAGAGTCGATTTTACCGCGTCCGGTGGACTACGGCGCAGACGGTGTATTCGGACCCGCCTCTGGAGGTGGTCATCGATCCCTGTGACCCCGCCGAGGGGCCCTTTGGCGCCGGCGACGGTTCGGAGCAGTCGCCCTGGCGGATCTGTTCGGTCGATCATCTCGCCGAGATGAGTGGGGATGAAAGCAGTCTTGACGATTATTTTCAGTTCAGTACCGACCTCTTCGTTGATGACGATGCTCCGCCCATGGAGGCCGTCGTCACGTCGTCATTTTATGAGTTTGAGGGGGTTGTGCTCGGCGGCGGTTTTACCATCTACGATCTCGATAATCTGGTAGCACCCTTCAGCAACTCGGGAGTGGTCAGTCTATTCGGGTTCATCGGAGAAGATGGCCACATCCAGAATCTGAATATTGAGAATGCGCACATCGAGACTGGAAACGAAGATATCGCAATTTTGGCCTCCGAAAATCACGGAACGATTGTCAATGTTTCAGTGTCGGGCACCATCGAGCCCACAGATCCATACGACGAGCCAGATGGGTACGTCGAAGTGGGGGGAGTGGTCGGTGAAAACGGTAGTAGTGGAGAACTCATCGATGTTCATGCCGATGTCGATATCGACGTCGAGGTGTCGTCATCGGATTTGTGGGTGCAGGTCGGTGGGGTTGCCGCTCAAAATCGAGGAGCGATGATCCGGACATCGAGCAGTGGTGATATTACGGCCCATGGAGCTGCCACGGTCGGTGGGTTGGTCGGTGACAATCGCGGGGATGTCGAGGAGTCGAGGTCCACTGGATCGGTGACGGGCACAGGCTGGGTAGGAGGATTGGTCGGCACCAATAATGAGGTGGTACGTGATAGTTATAGTGGGACGACCGTTGAAGGTGAGCTGGAAGGTAATTTGGATGGCGAGGATGGCTTTGGCGGAGGGTTGGTAGGCCACATGGATTTCTCCGGTGAGGTTGAAGACAGTTATGCATCGGGACTCGTCGATGTCGACGGTGGGAGTGTCGGAGGCCTCATTGGCGGCACCCGCGTTTCTAGCTTTCAGGGGGATGTGACGAACTCATACTGGGATACCGATACCTCCCAGGTGTCCGAAAGTTTTGAAGGGGAGAGTCGAACGACCGGGGAGTTCGGCGACGAGAATAATTTTGAGGACTGGGATTTCGACGAGATCTGGACGATGGGCACCGATGGCGACGGTGACGACCGCCCGGTATTGCAGTGGGAGTGAGGGGAACGACGGGGCCTGCGCGAGCGCTTGGCCCCGGTGTATTGACTAGCAGCGACCGGTCGGCGCAGACGAAATAAGATGTTGTCGCGAACACATTTGAGAAGAAGGAAGACTGATGTTGAGGTTGTTGATTCGATGGTCGATGGTCGTCGCCCTTTGTTGCGGGTTGAGCGCCTGTGGGGGCGAGGGTGGAGAGATCGACGGCCCGGTCGATGCCGGTACAAACGATGATGCCGGTGATAATGACACCGACGCCTCACAAAATACCGACAATACCAATACGGAAGAAGAACTCGCCGACCCCGAGGACTGCGATCCGGATCTCGGCGGCAGCGTGTATGTCTACGTCGATGTCGATTACGAAGGTGAGGACTCCGACGGCAGTTGCGAGCGGCCACGAACGTCATTGAATCGAGCGGTGGCTCAGGCCAGACAATTGGACAGCAAGGCCGTGATTCTGGGAGGCGAGTCGACGTTTTACGGCAGTGTGATGCTACAAGAAGGGTTATCGTTGTTGGGAGGGTTTGATGGCGCCCCGGAGTGGTCTCGCAATACCGACAAGGTTCCCCGGGTTCTCGCCGACACCGATCAGATCGATGACGACATTATGGAAGCCGGCGACGATCTGTTGCTGGCGCCAGTACGAGTTATTGATTCCGAACAACCGACCAGGGTGGAAAATCTGATTCTGGAGGCGGCGGACGTCGACGACTACGAAAGCGGCAGTTCGGCGGCGCTGGTGGCGCTTCGGTCCCCCGGACTGCAACTGACGGATGTGGAGCTTATTGCCGGCCTCGGTGGTGACGGCACAAATGGCGAACCCGGCGCAGATGGTCCAGTCCTCGCCGACGGTGAAGGGGTGGGACAACGGGGACACGACGGAGAGGAATACAGTACGGCTTACCATACCCACCGGTGCGGTGATCTATTTGGCGATGAGGATACCAGTCTTGCTGCGGACGTGCCGTCGACGGCCGACGGCGGAATCAACCCCCATTGTCCGGACGACGACACCGCAGGGGGATATGGCGCACGAGGGGATGAGCGGGACCTCGATGCCGACAGCTGGGAGGCCGGACATCTGCCTGGGGGAGATGCGGCAGCCGGGCTATGTGAAGACCCCTTCGGAGACACCGACAATGCCCTGTACGACTCGGATAATGGATGCGGCGGGCGATTGTTCGAAGATTTTATAAGTGAATTCTACGATGAAGTGCCCTACGACAATCAGCACGGTCGCGATGGGTTGGCCTATGATGAGCGAGCCGAAGACGGGGCTCACGGGAAGATACAGGGGGCGTTTAGAGACGACCGATGGGTGTTGAAAGGTCACGGAGAGGACGGCGCGGACGGCGGCGGTGGACGCGGTGGTGGGGGGGGAGCGAGTGGTACATCCGATTCCGCCTATCTCGGTCCATGCCACCTCGGAAGTGGCGGTGGAGGCGGGGGCGCCGGCGGCTGTGGAGGTCAGGGAGGCGTCGGTGCCACCGGTGGCGGATGGTCGGTGGGCCTGATTGCCGAGGACTCGGCGATGATGCGCCTTGACGGCGTCGAGATCACCACCGCCGATGCCGGCGAGGGTGGTCAGGGAGATGAGCCCGGAGGTCAGGGACAGCCGGGAGCTGAAGGGGGGAGCCCGGGGGAGCGAACATGGGGCGTAGAGGATGTGGAGCGTGGCACGTACGGTGGTGACGGCAACCGGGGCCAGGACGGTGGATACAGCGGTGACGGCGCCGGGGGCTCGTCGATCGGAATCTACTGCCCCGCCGGGGATACGTCGCTGGTGCTTGACGGTGAACTCGATATTGATACCGGCGAGCCCGGCCAATCCCATGGAGAGTACGGACCCCAGGGAATTAGCGGTGATCAACAGGGTTGCCAGCTATTTCCCTCCGACCCCGAGGAGTTAGAAGACTTTTTTCCGACTCTGTATAACTGTCCCGATGACCTCGACTGTCAATGTCAGCAAGAGACGATAGCAGTGGACTGTCCCTCCCGGCCCTGCCAGCAATTGGTGGGGTGCCAGTACGAAGAGTGCGTCTACGCTCCCATCGCCTCGGGGGATGCATTTTGCACAGAGTGTATCGACGGCGACTGCGACGACGACAGTGTGCGCTACTGCGTTGAAGGCGATGACGACTGTCCGGAGGCATTTTGCGACCCGGCGCCGGAGACGACGGACGGCGGTGAGACCGAGTACACAGACCAGGTGGTGAATCGTCACGTCTACGACTGCGGCACCTGCGACCTGGGTCATTTGACCTGTACAGAGGGCGAATTCACCTGTTCCGATCTGGAAGTCGGTGGAATTAACTCCGAATTTGCCGAATGCGACTCCACGCAATCGGGAACCACATACCTTTTTGTCGACGCCACCTACGACGGGGCGCAGACCGAAGATGGAAGTCGTCAGGCTCCGTATTCGTCGCTGAACGAAGGACTGGAAGAGGCGCAGCGCCGGGATAATCCAGTGCTGATTATTGGCGGTGAGTCGACATTCGAGGAGACCATCGAGCTTCGGAATGCGCGATCGGTGGCCGGTGGCTTCGAGCACTATCCGACATTTTACCCGGAACCGAATAACCGACCGACCATCAGTGTGGGCGCCGGCCAGAGCGACGGCGGAACCGTCGTCGGGCTCGACGCCGAGGATATTACGGTGTCCACACAGCTACAAAATCTGCATGTCGAAATTGCCGATATGACCTCTCACGACGGTGTCAGTACTACGGCATTGATGGCAAATAATGCCCCCGGGTTGCATCTGATGGATGTGATTTTGGAAGCCGGCGACGGCGGCGCCAGCAGCGCCGATGGCGGATGGTCCATCGGGGTTCAAGCCGTCGGCTCGTCGACCTTGCAACTGGAGGATGTGACGGTGACGGCCAGCGATGGCGGCGACGGGGCAAGCGGTGAGGGCGGCTCGTCGGTGGCGCTGTATTGCCCGGCGAGCGACACCACCATTGAGGCCGATATGCTGGACTTAAATCACGGTACGGCCGGATCCGGCGATACCGCCGACGGTCTGCAGCGAGAAAATCTCGATTGCAATATCGACTACCAGTAGTCGATGGGTTCAATGCACATCGGCGAAGTTGTTGTTCGGCGCCGCATCGCGGCGCCGCTGAATTTGAGAATGCTCTTGTATTAGAGACGAGAAAATAGATGACGAATTGGAAGCGCAGTTTGGGATGGAGTCTTGTCGTCGCGTTGGCCGTCGCGGTCGGAGTTGGGCTCGGAGGTTGTGGCGGCGATTCCGATGCTGCGCAGCGAACCGAGTTGTGCGACACCACCGACGGGGTCGACGAGGCGTTGCTTCCACCGATTCCGTCGGTGTGTTCGACCGATACGGAGTGTCCCTGTGGGATGCACTGCGACCTGGGTGAATGTGTCTCGGCCTGTTCTGGAAACTCCGAGTGTTCGGACGGCATGGAGTGCGATGATTTCGGACGCTGTCGGACTGCGGAGATGAAAAATCGGGTGGGGACTACGATCGCGGATTCGGCGGGGACACTTGATGTAAGCCGAACCGAATTGTCGATTTCCAATCACGACAGGCAGCGGTCGCTTCAACTGCGCATTGTCGACGGTGACATCGAACGGGTCCGCGTCGACAGTCGCGACGATCTGGAAGTGGCCTGCGGAGACGAGCAATTTGGCGACGAATGCAGACTCTCATCGCTGCAACAAGGCGATGAAACCCGGTTGCGGATTCGCGCCACCGACAATACCGATTTTTCGTCGACGGACCGTCGAGAAGTGCGCGTCTTTACCCCCCAGCAGCGCGAGACGATCGGGGTTCGCATCAGTGGCGGATCACGAGAGGTGGATACCGAGTCGGGAATCGCCGGAATCTACGAGGGCTACGCCTGGCCCGAAGGGTCGGGATTCGTGACTCGGACGCGGCTCAACGAATTTACCGATCAGATTCGCAATATGCGCATTCCCATCACCATCGTCGTGTATCCGGGAGATGATGATCAGAGTCGGATTGCAACGCTGGAAGACGGCCTGGGTCTGCTGTTTCCCAATGGTGAGACCGTCGGACAATTCGAAGACAGCGGTGATGTCTGGCAGCTTTCGACGCCGCGCGAGATCTACTCCGATGCCCAGGCCCGGCCGCACATCGAGGAACCGATTCTCGTCGACGGCGACAACCAGTCCGTCGACTGGCAGGGGGCGAATCTGGAGATCGAACGCCGATCGCAATTTCAGGGGTTGATTCCCGACGAACGGGCTCCCTACGTCGACTGGCAGATTTCGACATCGCGGGTCTATGAGTTTAGCGATGAAGAGCTGGAAGAACTGGACGTTCCCGAGGTCCCCGACGATCATCCGTTGGTCGACACCATGGACCAGATCGCCGAGCCCATGGCCTTCGAGTCGATGGTCGGCGATTATTTTGGCTGGAATAGCAGTGACTTCGACGAACACTACGAGTACGTCGCCGCCTTGTTGTGCACCGAGTACCCGAACACCGCCGGTGGCTGGGGCGATGGACCCTATGGATTGACCCGTAACATCTACCAGACCATTCCGGGAGCCAATCACCCCGCCGGAGAGTTGGCCTGTGAGGGAAGCGACGGGGCCGTCCCACCGATGGCCTTTGAGCTGCTCAATGACGCAGTACTCGATGTCGAACAAAATTTGGAGACCTGCTTTAGCGATTTCGAGAGGGCCGAAAATGCCCGTGTGACGGGAGTGCTCAATCCAGAACCCGCCGACTGTGTGGACGAAGCCCGCTTCGTCAAGGCCCTGACCGCGGCCCAGTATGCGGACCGGAATCGGGCCCTCAACGTCGATAACGCCAGTGACGACAAATCCAGTGCTCTGGCCCACCGACTGGTCCAGCAGTGGATGAGTCTGCACACCTTTCTGGGACGGGAGTTCTCGAAGGTGGAGACGTTTAATGCCGTCGTTCCCGCCGACCAGGCCGTCGATCTTCAGAGTAATCGGCTGGAAGTCATCGATCGCATCACCCGTGGCTTTGACCTGTTGTTGACGCCTCGAATCGCCTCCGCAATCGCATACTTTTCGTCAAGCCAGTTGCACAACGACACCGATTATCGAGAGGTGTTATTTCGCGACGAGGAATTTCCGCCGCAGCGCACTCACGACCAGAATATCGGGTTGCCGGTGGCCATGCTTCAGGCCTATGCCGAGCAATTGTCTGCCATCGGTGATTTTCTGGAGGATGTTCAGTACGCCCGAAGTGACATCGACGACATCGAGGAGCCGACCAAAGACGCCATCCGCCAGGGGATGTTGCTGATGGCCATCGCCCAGGGGATGTATGACGAAGGACTGGACGTCGGTGGCACCCCGGAATGGGAACATGAATGGCAACTGACACGTCAACAGGTCGGTGCCCGCATTACGGGCGTGATGAATCAACTCGAAGACGCACGCAACATGGTCAATCCACTGGGGATCTCCGATGTCGACCTTCCGCTGTACCGGATCGGCGATCAGCAACAGACGATCCAGCGATTTTCCGCAGTATCCGATTTTCTGGTCGGAACCAGCCCCTCCGATCCGGCTGTGGCGACCTCTCAGGTCGCTCAGGCTCACGATGCCCTGGACTTGGCGCGCGAGGCCTGGTTGGAGAACGTCCAGCGAGATTTGAGCGAACAGCTGTTGGAAGATGAACAGGAGCGGCGCATCAATTCAATCCGTCGAAACTACGGCAGCCAGGTCAACG
>CAYUPT010000156.1:0-8036 GCA_964446725.1 uncultured Bradymonadales bacterium
CCTCTAGCTTCTGCATAAAATGGCCGTGCCAGTGCAGCCTCGACTCAAAGCTCGATAGCGAGGATAGCCAGGGGCCGTCGAGTTGTTGGCCGGCATCGCGGCGTGCGCGAAGGGACTCGATGCGCTGTCGCGTCCGCTGCCAGACTGCGCGCATCGACAGGTTGCCGAACGCCAAATAGGGGCTGATGCGACTGCAGCCGTCCCAGGCGGTGGCGGGACTGGACATGTCGCTTCCGTAGTCGATGCCCCGGTCGTCGAGAAAGGAGTCGAGCATATAGTGGCCCCAGGACTCGCCGCCGGGAAGGGCCTCGTCTTTGGTGCTGGGGTCGAGCCACAAATCGTCGGCGTCGCGGATGCGCCCGCTGTCGATGTCGTCGACGGCGTCGATGCAGTCGACCGGCGCTTGGACGTCGGTCGACATGCGGTGGTGCCACCGGTCGGCCCATCCGTCACGGCTTGGAAGGGGCCGAAATACGCCGTGCTGCGGGATTTCGGTCCACTGGATGTGGCGGCGCTGACACCAGTCGCCGACGGCCAGATCGCGGCGAAAGGTGCGGGCACTGCCCGTCTCTTGATGCGACCACAGCCGGTCGATGCGATGGCGGTTGTGGAGTCGATTGAGGACGTCGACGGCGTCTCCGACCCGAAGCACCAGTCGACCGCCGCGATCGCGCAATGCCTCGTCGAGCTCGCGAAGCGACTGATTGATAAAGGCCAGCCGACTGGTGTCGAATTCCCGGTGCTCAAAGAGCATCGGCTCATAGATATACAGACAGACCACCGGCCCCTTCTGACAGGCCCGAAACAGCGGACGGTGATCTGTGATGCGCAGGTCGCGCTTGTACCAGACGACATCGATACCCATGCCAACTCCCGAACTCACAATATGTGTTCAACAGCCCTCAGACCCGGTATCCCGGCGCTGCATTACGAAATAATTATCCTGGATATCCCGGGTCGGACGGGTCTCGGTGTCGCTTCGAAGCCAGCGACTCGAGGCGTCGAGCACCGATTGTTCCTGGTGCCACCGAAGGGCCCCGCGGATGCGCCCGTCGCCGATGGCGCCGCGCCACATATTCCAGCCTTTCTGGACGACGTAGACCTCGCCGCCGATGATCCCGGAGACCGCGACGGTGACACCGGGATGGCCGTCGCCGTCCTGATCGAAGACCCGCTCGTCGTCGGCCGATTCCGGCAGGCGGTCGGCCTCCGGATCGTCGAGTTCCACGCCCTGAACCTCCCAGATGCGCGGCACCACAAGGCGGTGCTGTCCGTCATCGGTCTCGATTTGGGCCGGGCGCTCTACGGCGGCGATGCTGTCGACGAAGGCCTGCGGAATGGTCAGCGAGACCATCCGGCTGCTGGTTTCGATGTCGATCGAACAGGTCTCGATGCGAAGTTGTAGATCGGCGCCCCGCTGGGCGACGTCGATATCGAGGCGCGAGCGCTGCACGGACCGGACCTCACCGAGAATCGGCAGTCGCGATGTGCTCGTCGTCACCAGCAGACCGTCCCAGTGCCCGTCGATCGACGGCACGTCGGTGGCGGTGGTGTCGGGCATGGTCGTCTCTCCTGCAGCCGTCGCCGAAAGCAGTGCGCACAGCAATACCGCCAGCAGCGGCGGCCACGGCTCGGTCTCAGATGACATCGGTACTCCCGGCTAAAAACGAGGTTCACCTTAAAGCTATTCACAACTTATTCAAAGGAAAGTCATTCCTCAGTTTTTGGTCAAAAAGGTGTTCAGAAGTGGTTCAATCGCGGTCTGCAGCCCCTGTTTTTGCAGATGCTGTGGAGTGCGAGGGCGTTTTGAACAGGGGGGCGCGAGGCCGGTCCCTTGTCTCGTCGGCGACGGTCCTTAACTGTCGAAAAACGCCCGGTGGCCACGCCGGAAGATCAGAAGTCTACTTTTGCACCACGAGACACCATGACACGCCTAGCGATTGCGGTATTGCTGACGGGAGTCGTTGCAGTCGGAGCCTGCCAGTGCGAGTCACCGACCGCCCAGGTCACACCGCCGGACGTCGACGACGCTGTGCCGGTGGAGGCCGCCGACTTCCAGTCGCGGATCGTCGACGCCGCATGCTCCAGTTACCAGGATTGTGACAACGACGTCTTTCGCGGCGGGGTCTTTCATCTCTTCTATCTGCCGGTGCAGATGTCCTTTGACGACGAGCTTCCGATGGACGTCGTCGACGAATCACGAGCGCTGTACGAGGAGGTCGTCGCCGACGTCGAGGCCCAGTCGCCGCCGATGCTTCCCGACGATCGGTGCCCGGATTTCGCGGGGCTGGTGACCGGATTTCTGGGCCTGGATGCCGGTGATATTGCGCAGGCCATAGACGACGGCAAAGTCGAATACGATGCCGACGCCGCCGGCGCCTGCATTGCTCGCATCGAGGCGCTTCCGTCGCCGTGTGAAAGCGATAGCCGGGCGGTGGGCGACGAATTCAATATGCAGCAATATCGGGCCGTCGCCAGTCGCCACGAATCAGAGATCGAGGCCCACTACGAGCCGTGCCGTCAAATCTTTTCGGGCCATCTCGACGAGGAGCAATCCTGCACCTACATCTACGAGTGCGCCGAAGGCCACTGCGAGTGGTACGAAGACGACGAGACTGGCCGCTGCGGCCCGGAGCGCCGCGGATCGTGGCTGGTGCCGTAGGGCGGCGATCGCCGTCGATGGCACGGGGCTTACAATGCACCGCGCTCCCTTGATAATATCGGGCCTCGAAGCGCGTATACCGGCCACTGAATTCGGAGTTTCAAGATGTTGAAATACGGGCTCAAACGGACGTCTATCGCCTTTGTGATCACCGCGGCAGTGATCGGCATTCCGGCGCTCGCCATGATCGGAACCGTCGGTGCACTGGCGGCCATCGTGCTCGGCGCACTCCCCCTGTCGGTGCTGTGGGGTGGGGTCGGGGCCTACGATTATTCGACGAATGACAGCGTTGCCGGGATCTGGCAGCAACTCGCCGACGAGCAGGGGTGGGAGTGTCGGACCGACGAGGTCCAGCGCCCCCGACTTTCGGGAGCGGTGGGAGAGCGCCGATTTCGCGCCAGGATCGAGCGGTATTCCGGCGGTCGGGACCGATTCCGTTCCTACAAGACCCAGATCGAGGCGAAATTAGACAGCGACGCCGCGCAGTCGCTGGAATTGATGAGCATGCCCGCTGTATTGGCCGGCGGCGACGATTTCGAGTCGAGATTCGCCATTCCCGAAGACGGCACCGACAATGCGGGGATTGAATCCGCCGCAGCTCGTCAGCAACTGGCGGAGTTGGCCGGTGAGTACGACCACGTCCGAGTAACCGAGGGGCGCCTGGAGGTCGCCGTCGATGAGCGCATCGACGATGCTCGTACGCTCTTCGGTGCCATCGAGCAGGTGGTAAAGACGTCCGAAGCCGTCGACGAGGCCATGGCCGGGCAGGCGCCGTCGTCGGCGTCGGGTGCAGAGCCTATCCGGTCCACTCCTGGAGCCAGTCCATGACCTGGCCGGGGCCGTCGACGCCGTCGAGGCGGCTCATCTCCTGGATGCCCGTGGGGCTGGTGACGTTGACCTCCGTGAGGCGATTGCCGATGACGTCGAGGCCCACAAAATAGAGGCCATCTTCGACGAGTCGAGGGCCGACGATATCGCAGATATGCTGTTCTTTCTCCGTCAATTCCGTCTTTTCGACGGTGCCACCGACGTGGATATTGCTGCGGTGTTCCTTCGGCTGGGGAACGCGCAAAATGGCGCCCATCGCCTCTCCGTCGAGCATCAGGATGCGCTTGTCTCCGTGGCGGGCCTCCGGCAGATACTCCTGACACATCACCGGCTTGTTGCCGTGGTTTGTCGACACCTCGATGATGGCGTTGAGGTTGCGGTCGTCTTCGTCGAGCACGAAAATGCCCTCGCCGCCGTGGCCGCCCAGTGGCTTGAGGACGCCCATTCCGTCGTGGTCGGCCACAAAGTCCTTGATGCGCCCGCTGTCGGCGCTGACGACGGTGTCGGGGATGACTTCTGGAAAATTCAGGGCGTACAGCTTTTCGTTGGCCGCCCGAAGTCCCCGGGGCTCATTGACGACCAGACAGCCCTTGTTCTGGGCCAGTTCCAGAAGATTGGCCTCGTAGAGATAGCGCGTATCAAAGGGCGGGTCCTTGCGCATCCACACCGAGTCCAGCGCGTGGAGCGCTTCGTATGTGGAGTCTCCGTAGCGGACCTTGTCGTCGGGGTCGCGGCGCACTTCGACGGGACAAATCGTCGCCCAGGCCTCGTCGCCTTCGGCGGCTAAATCTTGCGGGCGGATGTAGTAGACATCCCAGTCGCGCTGCTGGGCGGCGAGCATCAGGGCGAAGGTGGTATCCTCGCGGACATTGACGTCTTCGACCGGGTCCATCACGAAACCAATCTTCATCGAATACCTCGTCGGTGTCATCAGTATCAGGGGGAGATGCGATCTCTTGTGGTTCGAAGCTCACGTACCGCAGAACGGGATAGGACGAAAACGCCGTCGTATTCCGAATGGGCGCCGTAGTGAGCGGCCGAGCGGTCATCCAGGGGGGCGCCGACGGTGATCTCCTGGCGCTGCCCATCGATGTCAAATCCGATGGTCGGGCCGTCGTCGAGTCCGGTGTCACCGTCGAGGTCGTCGACATCGTCGATCCAGCGCTCGACGCGAAGCCCGGAGATGCGGTCGGCGATGCGCTGTGCGGCCTCGCCGTCGACGCCGCCATCGCCATTGCCGACGATTCGCCACCTTCCGTCGTCGCGGACCAGCTGCGTGCCGTCCACAAGTTCGATGGCGTCGACCATCCGACTGGCGCCGACGAGTCGCCGGTCTCGCAGATCGCCGGTCGTCGACTGCAGCAGTCGGCCAGTGGTGTGGTCGACGGTGTACAGTGTGTCGTCGTCGCTGCGGCGCACGATGTAGCGGCCGCGGTGGTGACGGACCTCCAGAATAAGTTCGCCGTCGCCGGTCTCGACGGTGACGACCACATCGGGGTTGTCGAAACCGACGTCGTCGGCATCGATATCGGGAAACCCGGTGGCCCGAAGCCGGCCGACCGTGGCCGCCAGTCGAGTCGAGACCTGTTCGTCGACGGCCTCGTCGAGGTCGACAACCTCGCCAAATTGCCAGGTTCCGTCGACGTAGTCGATGGCCGTCCGGTGACCGTCTCGGTGTTGGAAGTCGATGGCGTCGATGCCCTCCTGGCCGACGGCGGTGATCGCATTGTCGCGAAGCTCCGCGATGGGCAGTCGGACGAGCTGGCCGAAGCCGGCCTGAGCCCGGTAGATCGCGCGTCCGCCCGGTTCTTTAAGGAAGGTTCGCCGGGCGCCGGTCTGGTCGACATTCATCTGTTCTCCGACCAAAAATTCGCGGGCCGGTCGGTCGTCTCCAGTACCGAAGAGGGCGACGCGCACCGACTGGTCGTCGTCGAGTCCGTAGGAGTGGGCGCGCTCGACGTCGAGTTCGATATCGTCGGTGCCAATCGAGCGGCCGAAGACGTCGGAGAATTGCCGGGCCACCTCATCGTCGACGCGGGCCTCGGCAGGTCGCACGATCCACCAGGTGTCGTCGCGCCGCTCCAGTGCCACCAGTTCCGGCCGATCGGAGCCCGTAGGCGCCATGATCTCGATGCGCTGCAGATCGGCGACGCGCTCGATGCGAAAGGTCTCGTCGATCCCCGAACCGTCGTCGGCACTCAACACCCAGAATAACGCCGCCAATGCGACCAATACGGCGACGGCGATAAGCACTCGTTTATCCACGATCTTCATCCTTTTGACCTGTCTCTTCGGGCCGGGAGGCGTCGGCGCTCCACTGCTCTTTTCGTTTGCGTCGTCGGATCATCATGAGCACTCCGATCGATGCAAAGAGGGCGGGGACGACGGCGATATTGATAAATTGCATCGAGCGCCGGGCGCCGGGCGGGACGTCGCTGACGAGTTCCGGCATCGACTTGTTGCGGATATCGGCCAGATCGTCTTGTTGGGCGAGCCATTCGACACTGTTTAAGAAAAACTGCATGCCCAGTCCCGTCAACTGCCCGACGTAGCCCACGTCGGGATACTCCCCGATGAAGTCGCCGCTACCGACGACCAGCAAGCGGGCGTCGGAGGCCGCCAGGGCATCGCCCCCTGGAGGGCGGCGGCGACGGTATACGAGCCCTGTTGCTCGCCGTCGATCTCGTCGATCAGGGCGTCGTACAGCGCGACATCGGGAGCCGTGGGCAATCGAACCGACGTGTCGGCGGTGCGCAGCACGGAGGTGGCCTCGACGCCGTCGCCGATGGCGCGTTCGTCGAGGCGCACCGTGGCCGGAAGGGGAATGACCAGCGTCGAGTAGTGGCGGGCAAAGGGCAGTTCGCGGGCGATGTCGTCGATGGCAAATAGCGCCGGGTGACTGACCTGGACCGGACCCTCGGCGGTGGGGACGACGCCGTGGGCGATAGCGCGGCTGCGGTCGATGACCGCGTCGGCCCGAAGCTCCAGTCCCAGAGCGCGGAAATAGTCGACCAGGTCGGTGTTCGTCGGGCGCCGTCGAAGGGGTTCGGCGGCCAGGCCCTGTCGGCGATGTTCGAGCATCTGTCGTCGCTGCTCGTCATCGACGACCCCGCCGCTTTGAAACCAGCCGACGTTGCCGCCTTGCTGGACGAAGCGATCGAGATTGCGAAGCCCCTCTTCGCCCAGATCGCCCTCCAGATTGATGGCCACCACCGCCTCCAGATCCTGGAGGTCGTCACCGGCTGCCACATCGACGGCCTCGAGCCGAACCAGTTGTCCGTACAACTGTTGGAATACGGTGTCGAATCGCTCCACAAACCCCGCGTGATCGGCGGGGCCGCCGAGTCCGGTGACCACGCCGACGCGGCGCGGGGTTTGGGATTCCAGATTCTTTAAGGCCCGCGTAAATTCGTATTCGAAGCCGTCGATACCCGACTGCGGCGAGACCTCGAGATCGGCGATCGTCTCCTGGCGGTCGCCCTGCATAAAGGCCACGCCCTTGTAGACCGACTGATAGGAGCGGCTGGTATCGGTCTGGCGCCCAATCGTCACCGGTTCGATCCCGTATCCTCGAGCCAGCTCTTCGATGTCGTCGGTGTCGTCGGGGGTGACGATCTGAAAGTCGATATTGGCGTCGTCGGCCGCCCGGTACTCCAGGAGCAATTCCTCGATCTGATCGCCCAAACGGTGGTACGGCGGCGGCATGTCAGCCGACAAAAAGACCCGGATATCCACCGGTTGCTCCAGGTTCTGGACGGTGGTCTCGCTGACCGGGCTGAGCGTGTAGATGCCATCGGAGGTCAAATCGAGCCGCCAGTGAAGCTGGCTGAATACGGCGTTTAGCGCCACTGCACAGCCGATGATGACGGCGGCCACGATGAGCTGGTTGGCCCGCTGTGACCAGCGGCCCGGGGCATCCGGTGAAGTGGGGCTCATCCTCGAAGTCCTCGGCTCGATATGATAACGCTCAAGTACCCATGCCAGCAGGCGGGATCGGTGTTGGTGACCGAACCTATGGTATCGTTGTCGGCGCCGCTGCGGAATGCAACCGCCCACCTGTTGTGTTGCACCCTACTGCCGGGCTTGCGCAGGCACGACCGGTTCTCGATTTCGGGCCCATCCGGGATGGCGGGCCCGCCGATCGGGATTACATTTCGTGAGTGTTGAGAAGGGACGTTGTTGCGCTCCGGTCCGATCCCCTATGGTTCTCTGCGAAATGAGGGTGTTCGGTCCCACGTGATCGGCCGGAGACGAGAGCTTCAATTTCAGGATATCCATGCAATTTCTAAAAGGTCAGGGTCGTTACATCGTAGCGACCATCGCCCTGGTGGTCGCCTTCGGCTTGAGTATTCAACTCGGCGACCGCGGCGTCCAATTCGACCTGAGCAGCTCTGCGGTCTCGGCCGGAGAGTCCGAAGACGACGACTACAGCCTGTCGTCGCTTCGCATCTACAACCGGGCTCTGCTCCAGATTAAGGAAAACTACGTCGAGCCCGATCGAATCGACGCCGGCGAAATGCTGATGGCCAGTCTCGACGCCAGTCAG
>CAYUPT010000157.1:0-7975 GCA_964446725.1 uncultured Bradymonadales bacterium
GGAGATGTCTGAGCCGCAGGCGAAGACAGAGGGGCGGCTGCGTGAGGCGAGATATCTAGAGAAAGAGGGCGTGGTGTTGTCGTGAGGCGTGATCAATGAAAATCGCGGGATTTCGTCTCGGCGGGAGTCTCCGGCAGCCGCGGCCGCCACAGGTGTTTGGCGACCAGGTGGACGACGCCCTCGCGGTTTTGGATTTCGCCGGAGATGCCCAGAAAGGGGCGGGTGCGCAACAGTACATTGTAGCGTTCGGCGATATCGGGAAAGACGACGATATTGGCCAGCCCCGTTTCGTCTTCCAGCGTCATAAAGACGACGCCGGAGGCCGTCGACGGGCGCTGGCGGCAGATGACGAGGCCCGCGTAGTCGGTGCGCCGGCCGTCGGGCAGCTGTTGGAGTTGCTGTGCCGTCGGCAGCTGGAGCTGGTCCAATAGAGGGCGCAGCGGGGCGAGGGGATGGCCGCGGGGGCTGTGATAAGAGGTGCGGTAGTCCCAGCGAATGGCCTCCAATTTATCGAGGCGCCGAAAGGCGTCGTGGAAGTCCTCGTCGTCGCCCAGGGGAAGACTCAGAGGGGCGTCGCGGGTGGCCTGGATGCCCTCGATGCGCCAGATGGCCTGGCGGCGGCTGATATCAAAGCCGTCGAATGCACCGGCTTCGGCAAGGCGGCGCTGGTCGTCGGCGGGGATGTCGAGGGCCTGGACGACGGTGTCGAATTCGTCGAAGCAGACCGTCTTTCGGGCGCTTAGTATGGCGTCGATGCTCGCCTGGCGCAGTCCTTTGATGAAGCGAAGTCCCATGCGAAGCGCAAAGCGGTGGGGGCCGTCGGCGCCGTCTTCCAGGGTGCAGTCGACATCGGAGCGACGGATGTCGATGGGGCGGACGTCGATGTCGTTGCGGCGGGCGTCTTCGACGATCGATGCCGGGCTGTAAAAGCCCATGGGTTGGGCGTTGAGCAGCGAGCAGGCAAAAATAACCGGATGATGACAGCGAAGATAGGAGGTGGCGTAGGCGATAAGCGCGAAACTGGCGGCGTGGCTTTCGGGAAAGCCGTAGTCCGCAAAGCCGCAGATCTGGTCGAAGATGCGCTCTGCGAATTGGGGTTCGATGCCATTGTCGACCATTCGCGACACCAGTTGCTGGCGGTGGCGCTCCATTTTGTCGTGGGCTCGCCAGGCGCCCATATCGCGCCGAAGTTGGTCCGCTTCGCCCGGGGTGTAGTCGGCGGCGACGACGGCCAACTTCATGACCTGCTCTTGAAAGAGCGGAATGCCCAGGGTCTTTTCGAGCACCGGTTTGAGGTCGGGATGAGGGTAGGTCACCGCCTCTTTGCCCTGGCGGCGGCGCAGATAGGGATGGACCATATCGCCGGTGATCGGGCCGGGGCGGATGATGCTGATCTGAATGACCAGATCGTAGTAGCAGCGCGGTCGAAGCCGGGGCAGCATCGACATCTGGGCCCGGCTCTCGATCTGGAAGACGCCGAGGGTGTCGGCGTCACAGATCATGTCATAGGTCTGGGAGTCGTCGTCGGGAAGCCGGGCCATGTCGGTGTCGATTCCCTTGTGGCGCTCGAGCAGATCGAAGGCCCGGTGAAGCTGGGTCAGGGCGCCGAGTCCCAGAAGGTCGACTTTGAAAAGCCCCATATCCTTGACGCCGTACTTATCCCACTGGATGACCGTCCGGTCCTGCTTGGAGGCATTTTCGACGGGGACGATATTGGAGACCGGCTGTCTGGACAGGATAAATCCGCCGGGATGGATCGACAGGTGGCGCGGAGTGTCGAGAATCTGCCCGACCAGTTGTCGAAGATGGCGCTGCTGGGGATTGTCGTCGTCCAGATCGGCCTGTTGCCACAGGTCGTCGTCGACTGAAGTGCGTCGAGACAAAAGGCGGGCGATGCGGTCGACGGCGGCCTCCGAAAAGCCCAGGGCTTTGCCGACGTCGCGCACCGCCGATTTGGGCCGATAGCGGATGACATTGGCGACCATCGCCGCCCGATCCCGGCCGTAGCTGTCGTAGACGAATTGCAGGACTTCTTCGCGGCGGTTGTGCTCGATGTCGAGGTCGATATCCGGCGGTTCGGCGCGCTCGCGGGAGATGAATCGCTCGAAGAGTAGATCCATGTTGACCGGATCGACGGCGGTGATCTTCAGGCAGTAGCAGACCGCGGAATTAGCTGCCGAGCCCCGTCCCTGACAGAGGATATCGCGGCGGTGGCAGTAGTCGACGATCTCTTTCATGGTCACGAAGTAGCCGGCGTAGCCCAGTTCTTCGATAACACTGAATTCGCGGACCAGCTGATCTTGGACATCGTCGGGAATGTCGGCGCCGTATCGATCGCGGGCCCCGCGCAACGTCAGCTCTCTGAGCCAGCTGTCGGGGCTGTGGCCGTCGGGGATGTCGCCGGTGGGATAGGAGTAGTCGAGATCGCCCATCGAAAATTGACAGCGGTCGGCGATCGTTTGCGTCCGCTCGATGGCCCGGGGCCAGTCCGCAAAGCGCCGGGCGAATTCATCGGGTGTACACAGGACGTGTTCGGCATTGGGTCGAAGAAGAGTGGAGGCATCGTCGAGACAGACGCCGTGGCGAATGCAGGTCAGTACGTCCTGGAGGCGGCGCAGGTCGCGGTGGTGATACAGCACTTCGACGGCGGCAACCGTCGACAGGCCGTAGCGTTCGGCGCGGGTCAGCAATCGCGTTCGCCGGGCGTCTTCGCCGGCGTCGTAGTGGCGCGTGAGCAGGGCGTAGAGCCGGTCTCCGAAGGCGTCGCGAAGTCGATGAGCCACGGTGTCGGGGCGCTTATTGCCGACCAGAAGACTGTGGCGGCCCCCCCACAGAGCGATGAGGTCTGAGTTGTGGTCGATGACCTCGCTCCAGGTCACCCGGCTCTCGCCTTTTTGACAGCGCCGCCGACCGGTGGTGATCAGCGAGGACAATCGGGCGTAGCCGTCGCGGTTTTGAGCCAGCAAGTAGATCGTCGAGTCGTCGTCGACGGTGATCTGAGAGCCGACAAGTAGACGGATATTGCGGTGGCGTGCCTCTTTGTGGGCCCGGACGACGCCGTAGAGGCCGTCGCGGTCGGTCAGGCCGATGGCCTCCAGCCCCAGACTGTCGGCGCGGGCGACCAGTTGTTCCGGGTCGCTGGCGCCCTCCAGAAAGGAGTAATTCGATTTGCAGATCAGGGGAACGAAACTCATGGGCGGGCTCTGCGATAATCGCCAGTATCAGTGGACTGCGGACACACGTAAGAAGCGGTCAAAAATTGCCGTGCAGGTACCATCGCTGGCGGTGATGGTCGAAAAAGACCCATTGGAGTTGATTGTCCGTGGAAACCAGGTGGTAATCGCGGTGGACCGGGCGGACCCACCAGCCGCCGCAGATGGTGTGAGGGCCGGTATCGAGCGATGCCCGAGGCTGACCGGAGAGCTGGATGGGCGTCGGAAAAAAGCGACGGATGGCCCGGCGTCCGGCGGTGGTATCGACACTGGGCAATTCCAGATTGTCGAGTGGACGCAGCCTGAATCGGGATTCCGGAAGATGGCCTTCCCGGGGGGTGATCTGTGTGATGGCGTCGGGGCCGAAGGCGGTGCGAAGTCGGGCCAGCGCCCGATTGGCGGCGTCGATGTCGCGGGTCGGTGCGTCGACCAGAAGTTGCATCTGCTCGGTGGTCGTCTGCTGGCCCTCGGCGGTCATCGTGACGTCGGTGACCGCCGACTTGAGCTCCAGATCATCGAGTTTGATGCGGATCAACTCGGCGATAAGACCGGTGTCGCAACTCGGCGCGGCGGGGCGGATGGTCGATCGAATCGGCTCGTCACTTCGACGGTGCAACACCAGCGACAGTTCGGTGATTTTTTCGCCCCGTTGCTGGAGAGTATCGATGAGGTTCTGGAGATTGCGCTTGATCAAAAATAGCAATCGCTCCCGGTTGGTCTCCGGGGTGTCGAGTCGATCGGTATGAGAGGCCTGCTGTTCGGGGTGGACGGTCTGATGGGGTTTTTGGAGGCTTCCGGTGGCCTGGCGATACAGCGCGTAGACGTCGTCGCCGAGCCGGCGTCGAAGGCCCTCGGCGGGCAGGGCGACGAGGTCGTCGACGGTGCGAATATCGAGTCGGTGCATCGTCTCCAGCGTCGAGTGTTGGATATCGAGTTTCGACAGTGCCACTTCACCGGCGGCGTCGCGCTCGCTTTGAGGGGTCTCAAAGACGCCGGATTGGCGGCTGGCGCGGATGACCGCGTAGGTACCAAAACGACTGAACCCGATGACCACCGCCACATACAGGCCGTGTTGTTGCTCGATGCGCTCTTTGAGCGATTTGGCCCAGTGCTGCCAGCTTTCGTACAGCGATTCCAGTCCGGTGACATCGAGCCAGAATAGGCCCGGCGACCGATCGTGGCCCTCGATACGGGGGGCGATGTCGGTGAGCGTTTTACCCAGTTTCTGGCTGTGCTCGTCGATGACATCGGCATCGACGGTTTCGGCGCGAAGTTGCGGGACCAGAGCCACAGCTTCGCCGTAGCGCATTCCGGTGTCGAGTCGAGCCTGCCGGGCGTGCTTGTTGAGGTGGACAAGCCGCCCCCGGGGACCGTCGTCGTCGATGACGGCCACTGGCTCTTTGCGCCAGTCCGGGCGGTCGACAAGCAGCAGTTGCAGGGGGAATTGAAATGCCTCAATGCAGGCCCAGCGGTCCATCGTATTCCTCCTCGATATGATCGCCGGGCCCCCGGCTTCGGTCCTTTGTGATCACCGCGCGAAGTTGCAATTGGTCGGCATCGACGCCCGTCCACTTTGCGCGGGCTCGGAGATCGATGGCATTGGATACCGAGACGCCGTCGCGGCCAGTGCGAGTCAAAAATAGGGCGGCGCTGTCGTGACGTTTGGCCTGTCGCTTGAGTCGGTGAATCAGCGGCGTCGGCAAGGCGGTGTCGTCGCAGTCGATCAGATCGATGACGACAATGCCGAAGGCGCCGCTTTGAAGTAATTTGTCGGCCGCTCGAGTCGCCTGCTGGCGGTTGTCGAGTCGAAGCAATGCCAGTGCCGACCAGTCCAGAGGCCAGTCGGCGATATCCGGCGGGTAAAACAGCGATGTCGACGGGCCGATCCAGGCCGCCGGCTCACCGCAGCGATGGGCTTCGGCGATGCGCTCGATGGCCAGCGTAACCTGCGGGTGACCGCGGCGGGCCGTCACTTCAACAAGGCGCCCGCGCAGAGCGCCGATGTCCAGACCGCTGTGGTCGTCGGTATCGCCGTCCAGTAGTTCGGAGGCCCGCTGTACGTGTTGTATTGAGAGAGCAGAATCCATGGTAACGACAATATCGGAGATCATTCAGTGAGCTTCATTCGCCAGCATATTACTCGTGGAGGTCTGACGGTTTGTTCAGTATACTAAACGCAGTTTCAGTGTACAGAAGAAATGACGCCGGCGATCGGAGTCGTCGAGCGAGATCGAAATCGGGATAAATCGGCGCAAAAAGATAGAAGTCGACGCGTCACAACGGTGAACGCCGAGATTTCGATGCCTCTATACGACGAGTCGATGTCGGGAATCTTGAAACCCGGACCTCAGATCGTTATTGCTTCCCCCGAAGTTGATGCGCGAGTCATCGCGCCAAAGTACTTCGCATGTAGGGGCGTTCGACAATCCGTCGATTGTTATCGACGACAAACTGGACAGGAGTACCACATGAAGTTTCGGCGAAAGACGTTAACCATTCTCACGGTGTTGGCATTTGCCGGCGCAGGCTCGTTTGGCTGCGGTGAAGATGACCCTCCATCTGAACAGCAAAATCAAAACGACGAGCAGCAGAACGATAACGGCGACAACGACAACGGCGATAACGACAACGGCGACAACGACAACGGCGACAACGGCGACAACGACAACGGCGACAACGGCGACAACGACGTCGATCTGGAAGACGCTCCCAGTGAGCTCGGCCAGGTCTTGATGTCGGAGTTTATGAAGTCGCCGACCGAAGTGTCGGTCGACGACGGCCAGTGGATCGAATTTTACAACGCCACTGACGGCGAAGAGTTCGATCTTCAGGGCTGCACCATTTCGACGTCTGAACTCGACGATGATGTCGAGATCGATGCGTCGCTGCCCATCGATAGTGGTGAGTTCGCCACTGTGGCCAGCAGTGATGCTCCGGGATTTGCTCCCGACATCTTTATCGACGAGCTCAGTCTTTCGCAGGCCGATGGCGAGATCGAGTTTCGCTGCGGTGAAGAGATGATCGCCGCCGTCTACTACGACGACGGTGAGACTTATCCGAGCACCGACGGCACCAGCCTGGTGCGCGATCCCGACTTTGCCGACGACGACACACTGGACGCCCCCTGGCTGTGGTGCGAGGGCACGGAGTCGTACAACGGCGATGACCTGGGAACTCCCGGCCAGATGGCCGAAGCCTGTCCGTGGTTTGATGAAGCGACGGCCGACGACATCACCGCCATTCGCGATGACGTCGAGGCCGGCGAGGGAAGCGCGACATTTGAAGATATGACCCTCAATCAGGTCATGGTCACCTACGTACGCGACGAAATCGGTGGCGACTCGGCGGGCTTCTTTTTGCAGGCCTCGCCGGACGGACCGGCGCTATTCGTGCCGGTCGATGTCGAAGATGCCGAAGAGCTTCCGGTGCGCGCCGGTCAGGTCATCGATCTGGATGTGGAGGCCGCCGAGTCGGGAGCATCCGGAGTTCAGATCACGGAATACGGCGATCTGGACTTAATTCGCCTATATATTTCGCCGTCGCTTCTGACGACGGATGTCACCGATGCCGACGATGTCATCGACAATATCGACGCCTACGAATCCCGTCTTCTTTCGGCGCAGATGACCATTGAGTCCGAGCCCGGTTTCGCCGGTGGCGGCTACGAGAGTTACGCCGTATCGACGACGGGTATCGAAAGTGGTCTCGAATTTCGCGTCCCCTACTACCAGGTCGACAGCCTCGGGCTGGAGGTCGGATGTGAGTTGTCGATTGCCGACGTACCGATGTGGCGTTTTATGGATACCGCTCAGCTTTCGGCCTGGCATATCTACGAAGTGGAACTTCTGGACTGCGAGCCGACTGAGGCCGTCTCCGCATCGGCACTGAGCTCGACGGAAGTTCAGGTCGACTTCAGTCGCGCTCTCGGCGACGTCGACGAGGACGGAGATGACTTCTCGATCGACGGCTTGACCGTCGAATCGGCGAGCTACGATTACGGCTCGGTCATCCTCGAGACCTCCGAGCAAGACGATGGCGCGGAATATACCGTCGACGTCGAGCCGTCGCTCGACGACTTCTGGGGCAATGAAGTCACCGGATCCGCCGAATTTGGTGGGTTTGAAGCGCTGGATGTCGCGATCAGTGAATTCATGGCTCGCTTTCAGTCCGGGATCAACGACCCCGGCCAGTACCTGGAGTTGCACAATCCGGGAAGCGACGCCTACGACCTCAGTGATTGCGTACTCGATCGGCCCAACCAACCCACGGATGGACCGGAGGATGTGCCCGTCGATACCATTCCGGCCGGCGAAGAGGTGGTATTTACGGCCACCGATGGCGGCGACGGCGGCATTGACGACGATGGCGAATTGCCGCTGAATCTCGTCAACGGCGGAACCACCGTCGAACTCAGTTGCGGCGGCGAACTCGTCGACGCCATCACCTACAGCAGTGGCGATGTCGAACTGGGCGTTTCGATGCAAAAGGATGTCGATTTTGTGTCGACGCCCAACCCCGAGGGCGGATTGGCCGACGGCTGGTGCTTGACGCCGCAGGAATCACAATTTGAATACACCACCGGCACCGACGACGGAGAGCCCAAATACGGCACTCCCGGCGGTGAAAATACCACCTGCGAGTAATCGCAGTGCCGGCGTAACCTCAATACATCGGCGGTCACAGCCCCTCAACAGGGCGGTGGCCGCCGTTTGTACGTTCTAGCACGGAAGCGCGGAAGCGCGGAAGCACGGAAGCGCGGAAGC
>CAYUPT010000158.1:0-7969 GCA_964446725.1 uncultured Bradymonadales bacterium
AAGCGAGGGAGAACCGAAAAGCGGCGAGACCGGATCGTAGCCCCTGGTGACTGAAGGAGCCAGGGGGCACAAAGTGGATGGGGCATGAACCGACGGTAGCGCCTCTGAAAGCATAGCGTCGAAGGCACGATAGGCGTCAAAAAAGGTCTGACGGCAATACGCCGGTGTCCACCAGTCGGGCATTGGTATCCCAGATGTCCTCGGGATCGGCGGTGAGGGGATCGGTATCGAGGGCGGCGATGGCGGCGCGAAATCCGGGGTGTAACTTGCCGAGTTGGTCTTCCCGATGGGAGGCGTAGGCGGCGCCGTGGGTGTAGGCATTGAGGATTTCGGTGCGCGCCAGGGCGTCGTCGGGGCGAAAGGCCGCGCCGTCGGCGCCCTCGCGGGTCAGGCCGGTGGCGATGCCGTGCCAGGGATTGGGATCGTCGATGGGATAGTCGCTTCCGGCGGCCATGGTGGCGATGGGAAGAGAGCGCCAGGGAAAGAGGCGGCGCAATTG
Organism: uncultured Bradymonadales bacterium; assembly: GCA_964446725.1. Taxonomy (GTDB): domain Bacteria; phylum Myxococcota_A; class Bradymonadia; order Bradymonadales; family Bradymonadaceae; genus SLJM01. Next base: position 500 of record CAYUPT010000158.1, read on the forward strand.
TCGAGCGTTGAGTTTCTGGTCTGCCCAGGGGGCGTCGCTGCGCAGGTGGATGGGCTGGATGCTGGCGATGACGTCGAGGTCAAAAAATCGCTGACAGTCGTCGGGGCTGACCATCTGGGCGTGTTCGACGCGGGGTCGGAGGTCACGTCGTGTTGCGGCGTCGGTGGCGGCGTAGGCGTCGAGGACTTCGCGGACGGCGGCGTCGCCGATGGCGTGGACGGCGACCTGCCAGCCGCGCTCCATGATCTGGGGGATGCGCCGCGCCAAGTAGCTGTCGTCGTGGATCTGGAGGCCGGTGCTGCCGTCGCGATACGGCTCGAGCAGGTGGGCGCCCGACGATCCGAGGGCGCCGTCGGCGAAGAATTTGACGCCGCCGATCCGCAGATCGCCGCCGGTGTAGGGACCGTCGTCGATCCAGCTGTCGAGATCGCCGTCGACGCCCTCGATGAGGACGTCGAGCATCATCGGCAGGGCGCCGTCGTCGTCGAGGTTTTGGAGCATGGGAAGATGGCTCGTCGGCGCCCATGCGACGGTGCCAAAGGCGACGCCGTAATTTCGGAATTGTCGGCAGGAGTCGAAGAATACGTCGCGATCTTCCTGGATACTGCGGTCGGGAACGGCGTCGAGCATCGGTTCCATCGCCGAGTCGACGAGGACTCCGGTGGCGTCGCCGTCGTCGCCGCGGACGACGCGGCCCGATGCGCCGGGATCGTAGCGCGAGAAATCAGCTCGATCGAAGGCCGCCGAATTGACCCACAGCGCGTGGCGATCCACGCGGTGAATCACCACCGGGACGTCCGGAAAGAGTCGATCCAGATCCCGGCGATCGAGGCCGGTGGCCTCGTCGAATTGGTGATCGTCGAGATTGGTGGCGAAGACCCATCCGTGGGGAGCGGGTTCGGCGTCGGAGAGTCGCTGAAGGGTCTCGTCGACGTTACACCCGCTCAGATCGATGGTTCCGGCGCGCTGGCCCAGGCCCCACAGGTGGACGTGGGCGTCGCCGGGGGCCGGAAATAGGCAGGTGGCGTCAGGGCGCAGGCGGCGGTCGTCGGCGGTGGCGCCGTGGCGGGCATCGTCGCCGGTGGCCGCGATTTTGCCATGGCGCACCAATAGGGCGTCGGTGCGCTTCCCGGTGGCATCGAGATAGATTCGCGGATGTTCAATCAGCATTGTGGAGCCTGCATTTCGAAGTACTCGGGAGCGGTGCCTGAGCGAGTATAAGAACTACATCGATTGTCGCCATAGTCCAATCGTGGCACGCTACATCCCTGCGCATTCGAGTTTCTGGCAATGCAGAGCAGACTATGATCTTCGATGTCCACGTCCATCTCGTCGGGATGAATCCCGATAATGGCTGTTATGTCAGTCCCACGCTGTCGACGGGGTTGATCTACTATCTCTTTACCTGGGAATTGGGTCTTGCCGGTGTGGACCAGGAGAATGTCGACGAGGCCTATCGCGACCAGTTGGTGATCTGGGCCGCCGACAGCGACCTCGATGGCGTCGGCATCTTCGCCTTCGATGGGGTCTACGACGAATTGGGGCATTACGACCACGAGCGCACCAGTTATTACGTGCCCAACGAATTCTGTTTTGAGGTCTGCGAGTACTCCGACAAGCTCTTTCCCGTGGCCTCCGTCAATCCCATGCGCCGCGATGCCTTCGACGAATTGGAGCGCGTATCGGAGGCCGGCGCCGTGGCGCTAAAGCTGTTGCCCAACAGCCAGGGCGTCGACCCGAGTGAACCCCGCGACGAGCCGTTCTGGCGCCGCGTCGCCGACTTGAATCTGCCGCTGATCACACATACCTCCGTTGAACACACCGTGCCGGCTCTGGACCAGAGCTTTGGCAAGCCCGAAAAACTTCGACCGGTCCTCGACCAGGGCGTGACCGTCATCGCCGCTCATTGTGCCGGAAGTGGGGTCGCCCATCCCTTCGAGGAGGATTTCGGCACCTGGCTGGCCATGCTCGAAGACCATCCCAATCTGTGGGGCGATATCTCGGCGATGGCCTCCGTGTCGCGATTTCCATACATCCACAAGGTTTTGGAGAGCGAATTGGCGCGGCAGCGCGTCGTTCTGGGCAGTGATTTTCCGGTTCCCGTGGCGCCCATGGTATTCAGTCCGCAACTGGGCTGGTCGAAGGCCCGCGAGTTGTCGCAGATCGAGAATCCGTTGCAGCAAAATCTGGAGGTCTTTCGAGCACTGGGCGTCGACGACGGCATTTTGCATCGCGGCGGTGAACTTCTGAGGCTTCCCGACGGCGTCGGCGATTGAATGGGCCTCGTTGAACGAAGGGTGAGCAATATCGATGAGCGATCACAGCGATAACACACAGCCTCCGGTGGTGCTGACGATCGCCGGTACCGACCCCAGCGGCGGTGCCGGGATCAATGTCGATCTGCAGGTCTGTCGCGACTTCGGGTGCCACGGGGTTTCGGCGATTACCGCTGTAGTCTGGCAGAATACGCAGGGTGTCGACGGCTGGCGGGCCCTCGAGCCGGGGGAGCTAAAGGCCCAGTTGGACGCCGTTATCGATGATTTCGACATCGACGCCGTCAAAATTGGCATGATTCCCACCGGCGGACTCGTCGACGTGGTACGCCGTACGCTCCGGGACTTCGACGAGGCGCCGCCGGTGGTTCTGGACCCGGTGATGGCCAGTGGAGACGGAACCCGGTCGATGATGGAGTCCACGGGACGTAGGTCACTCGATGATCTTTGCGGCGTCGTCGACCTGGTCACGCCCAATGGCCCGGAGGCCCGGACACTTATCGGCGACGACGCCGAGAGCGGCGACAACAACGAGCCCGAGCGATGCGTTCGGCGACTCGTCGAGCGGGGATGGAGTAGGGTGCTATTAAAGGGCGGGCATCTGTCGCAACTCGGCAGTGCCGGTGAGGTCGTCGACTGGTACGGCGACGCCGATGGCGTCACGGCGCTTCCCGGTCTGGAGTCGGTCGACGCCGATATTCGCGGTACGGGCTGCCAGCTATCGACGGCGATTGCCTGCGGTCGGGCCCACCGGCAAACCTGGCGGCGCGCCATCGCCGACGGTCGGCGCTACCTCAACGCCATGCTCGTCAATTCCGCCTGGTCTATCGGCCGGGGACGACCGGTAGTGGTTCGCCTGGAGTCCCGGTCATGAGCGACGACGCCTCGACAGCGCCCGGCGGTGTGGTCTCCGATCCAGACGGCTACCTCGAGAAGGTCCAACAGGAAGTCGATCTGGTGCGGATGATGAACCGACCGACGGCGCTGACCTGGTGGCTTCTGGCACTCAATATCGCCTTTTGGATCGCCGCCAAACTCCACGGTATGTGGCTCGGCGACCAGGGCCTCGCCAGTGCTTATCTCAATGCCGAACAACTCAGCTTTTTTACGGGGATGAAGGTCAATGAGGCGATTGCCGACGGCGCCTGGTGGCGGCTCGTCAGCAGCCAATTTGTGCATCTCGACATTCTGCATCTGTTGTTCAACGGCTACGGCATCTTTGTGCTGGGGCGCTTTCTCGAGCGCTGCTACGGGATTCGGCGCATACTCTTGCTGTATCTGGCCAGCGGCACGGTGGGGGCCTGGGCGAGTATGATGGTCAATCCGGCGCCGGCCGGCGGCGCCTCGGGGGCGGTGTACGGACTCGTCGGCGCCGCCGTGGTCTTCGGTTTTAAGTACCGCGACCGGCTTCCAACGCGGCTTTCGCTGGCGCTTACGGTCGGGCTATTGCCCTGGATCGGCCTGAGTGTAGGGATCGGTTTTATAGAGACGATCCCCATGGATAACGCCGCCCATATCGGCGGGCTTGTGACCGGAGCGATCATTGCGGCGTCGATGACATCGAACCTGCGTCGTCGATCACCGGCCTGGTCCGACTGGGCGGTCTGGATATTGACGATCGGCGTCGGTGCCGCGCTGGTGTGGACGCTCGCCGGCTGGTCCGACGAAGCCGTCCGGTGCCTGGGAGGCGTCGAGGCCTACGCCCAGTGCTATCCAGAACTGGTCCAAGAGATTCGGCAGGCCGCCGAGTAAAACCGGGGCCGTCCATCACTCCGGATCACTCCGGGGAGAGCTCGAATGTGACGGATGTTCCGTCGTCGTAGAGCGCCGGACATCCGCCTTGATGCGTGTCGTATTCGGCGTCCACGCTCACTTCTTTCTCCGTGTAGCCGTCGCTGCCTATCATAAACGACCAGGTGCCGGCCGTGTTGCCGAAGGCGCAGGGCAGGGTGCAGATGGTGCGATCCGGGTCGTCCGCGGAATCGGATAGGTTTTCGTAGAAACTCGGGAAGTGTTCGAGCCCAGCTCCATCGCGATGGACGTCCCAGATTTCGATCTCGGAGAGCGGCTCGCCGTCGCTACTGTCGGTGACGGAATTGATGTGGAGGATGGGTTCGTTGTGTTCCACGACACAGGGGCCGGCGGTGGAGTTGCCGCCGATGCCCGGCGAGGCCTCGCCGCAGCCGAGGGCCAGTATACAAGAGGTCAGTGCCAGGATGGCTGCGAGTCGATAAGACATGGTCGATTACTCCGTTGTATTGCGGCGGTCTATAAGGCGATAGACCTCACGGTACCGAGTTCGTCGGCCAACGCAAATCGGAAGAGGGGGATCCGTAGCGGTGTGAGCGATGTGTGGATCGCCGGCATGTCTCAATTCAGTCATCTCGCGACGACTTGGCCCGCCGGAGGGTCTGGTGGCGGAGCTCGTGGAGCTTCTGACTCAGGCCGACTTTGTAGATGTGGGGATTGTCGAAGCGCTGGTGTTCGTCGGGCAAATACTGGAGGCGATGCCGGGCGTATTCACGGGCCTGGTCGACGTCGTGCAACGCCGAGACGACCTCGCCGCCGTCGATAATCGTCTCCAACAGCGGTTGCTGCTTGAAGTCGCCGACGGCGACGTCTTTGTAGGGATCGTGGGGATGATAGATGTGATCGACCTGTTGTTCGCCGTCCAGGGCGATGGCGTCGCCGCAAAACTGGCCGTCGTCGTCGATGAGTCGAAATACCCGTTTGGCCGACGGGAAATTCACCTTTTCGTAATTTTCGGAGATCTTGATGCGCGGATCGCCATCGACTTCGCATAATTTGTAGACCCCATCGAGGGCGGCGTCGTCGTAGGCCGTGACCAGCTGAGTTCCGACGCCGAAGACGTCGATGGCGGCGTCCTGTTCGCCGATGAGACTTTTGATGACGTATTCGTCGAGCTGGTTGGAGGCCGCGATTTTGACGTCCGGAAATCCGGCGTCGTCGAGCATCTGGCGGGCCTTTTTGGAGAGATAGGCCAGATCGCCGCTGTCGAGGCGAATGCCGACGAGTTCATGGCCCTGCTCGCGCAATTCGCCGGCGACCTCAATGGCGTTGGGAACTCCGCTGTTGAGCGTATCGTAGGTGTCGACGAGCAAAATGCACTGGTCCGGGAATTGGCGTGCATAGGCTCGAAAGGCCGACAATTCGTCGTCGAAACTCTGGATCCAGGAGTGGGCCTGGGTGCCGGCGACGGGGATCTTTTCATTGCGACCGACAAGGACGTTGGACGTCGACTCAAAGCCGCCGATATAGGCCGCTGTCGACGCCTGTAAGGCGCCCATTCCCTGGGCGCGGCGCAGCCCGAAGTCGATGAGCTTTCGCTCGCCGGCGACGCGGCGCATCCGAGAGGCTTTGGTGGCGATGAGCGACGAAAAATTGAGGGTATTTAACAGCAGGGTCTCGATAAGTTGGGCCTGCAGAAGCGGGCCGCGAACCCGAACCACCGGCTCGAAGGGAAAGACGATCTCGCCCTCCGGCGGGGCCTTGATCTCGAGTTGAACGTCGAGCGATGACAGGTGGTCGAGAAAGTCGGCCTTAAAGCCCTGACCGTCGAGATAATCGATGGCGCGGTCGTCGAAGTGAAAATTGGACACCAGCTCGACGACCTGTGAAATTCCGGAGAACACGGTGTAGCCGCCGCCGAAGGGATTGCTTCGAAAAAAGTAGTCGAAACAGGCTCGCTGATCGGCTTTGGCCTCCAGAAAATACCCCTGGGCCATCGTCAGTTGATAGAGATCGGTGTACAGCGCGGCGTCATCGGCCAGATAGTGTTTCACAGCGACTCCCGGAGCAAAGACAGTTGCAAAATTGCAGTGCAGCGCAAAGGGTATCCACATCAACGACTGGGACAACCGGAAACGTCGGGGTCTGGCGTTCCAGAATCGCAGAAATGACTGTTGTCGAGGATGAGCATGGGAAGCGAACGAGAGGTAGAGGCCGTCTGGACACTGAGCGACGGGCCGCTGGATTCGGAGGACGTCGTCGGTGCCTTATTCGTGGCGATCGGCGATCTACGGCGCGTCGAACCCGCCCACTACGACCTCAATCGCCGCGGAAAATGGCGGGTGTATAACGGGCGTCGGTTGATCGTCGACGTGCTGACCCAGCGCACCCAATTGGTGACGGTCATCGAGGAACGAGGTGTTGACGACGGCGGAACGCAGGTCGTCGTCGGTACCGGCAAACAGGGCGAACCGCCTCAGGCGTTGGCTCGCTTCAGGCACGCCTGGCCGCCGTCGCCGAAATCCGCCGCCCGTTGGCGTGACGCCGTCGTACAGGCTTTCTCTGCGTTACCGCTGAGTTCCTTTGTGATGCGCGCCGGAACCGACGCCGACACAGAGCCCCCGGTCGTTCTGGGTGCCACCGTCGACGAGGAGCGAAGGTCGGTGATCGACGACCAATTTTCGGATGTCGGCCGTCCAATTGACGACTCCGCGATCGCCGGGCGTTCGTTTCTCGAAGACGAGAGCGACGTCCCGGAGCGGTGGAACGCGCTGTGGAATCGAGACTACGAGTAATTTTCGACGACGGAAGGTCACCATGGATCGACGAGCAAGCTGGGATGAGTACTTCATGAATATCGCCACGCAGGTCGCCACCCGGGCGACCTGTGATCGCAAGCACGTGGGCGCGGTGATCGTGCGCGACCGCACGATCTTATCGACGGGCTACAACGGGTCGATCCGCTCGATGCCCCATTGCGACGAGGTCGGTCACATGATGGAGGCCGGCCACTGCGTGCGCACCATTCACGCCGAGGCCAATGCGATTATTCAGGCCGCCAAAAATGGGGTGGCCATCGAGGGCGCCGATATCTACATTACGGCCTCGCCGTGCTGGCAGTGCTTTAAGATGATCGCCAACGCCGGGATCGAGCGCATCATCTTCGGCGAGTTTTATCGCGACGAGCGCATCTACGATGTGGCTCAGCAGTTGAATATCGAGTTGCTAAAATTATCGCCGGAGCCCGACGAAGAGCCGGAACCGCCGATGGCGTGATCGCCGTCGCCAATAAACTTGTAAAATCGCCTTGACAGCCGGCCGTCCCAGCCCTATAAACCCGGTCCCGCTGGCCGGGACCAAGCACGACGCGCCGCCTGGCGGCGCCGACATTTCGCGAAGGTAGCTCAGCAGGTAGAGCACGGCCCTGAAAAGGCCGGTGTCGACGGTT
>CAYUPT010000159.1:0-7943 GCA_964446725.1 uncultured Bradymonadales bacterium
AATCTCGGTGCGCCGCTCGTCGCCGTAGGCCTCGCGAACCTCTTCGAGTTCGTCGACAATGACGGCCATCAATTTCTTCTCATCGGCCAGAATACCTCGAAGACGCTCAATTTCGGCGCGAACTTCGGCCAATTCATTGAGGATCTTCTCGCGCTCCAGACCGGTCAATTTCTGGAGTCGCATCTGGAGGATGGCCTGGGCCTGGGGACGACTCAATTCAAATTCGCTCATCAGCCCCTGGCGCGCCTCTTTGGGCGAGTCACTACCCCGGATCAGGGCGATGACGGCGTCCAGGTAATCCAGCGCAATCTCCAGGCCCTCCAGGATATGGGCCCGCTCTTCGTTTTTGCGCAGATCGTGGAGGGTGCGCCGGGTGACGACGTCTCGGCGAAAATCAATGAAGTGATTGAGGACCTCTTTGAGGCCCATGACCTTGGGCTGGCCGTGGACAATCGCCAGCATCTGGATGCCAAACGACGACTGCATCGACGTCATCTTGTACAGGTTGTTGAGCATCACCTCCGGGATGACATCGCGGCGAAGTTCGATGACGATCCGCATGCCGTGGCGATCGGATTCGTCTCTCAGCTCGGTGATACCGTCGAGTTTGTCGTCTTTGACCACCCCGGCGATCTTTTCGATGAGCCGGGCCTTGTTGACCTGATAGGGCAGCTCGCTGACGGCGATGGTGCTCTTGCCCGTCGACTCGTCGTGTTCGATATCGGCGCGGGCCCGCATTTTGATGACGCCCCGGCCGTTGGTGTAGGCCTTTTTGAGCCCCTTGGCGCCGTACATGATGCCCGACGTCGGAAAATCGGGGCCCGGAATATGGGTCATCAATTCTTCGACGCCGATATCGGGATTCTCGATGACCGCCAGCGTCCCGTCGATGACCTCGCTGAGGTTGTGCGGCGGGATGTTGGTGGCCATACCGACGGCGATGCCCGACGAGCCGTTGACCAACAGATTCGGAATCCGCGTCGGCAACACCTCGGGCTCTTCCATGGTGTCGTCGTAGTTCGGAGCCCAGTCGACGGTATCCTTGTCGATATCGGCCAGCAGCTCCTGGGCGACTTTCGCCATGCGGACTTCCGTATACCGCATCGCCGCCGCCGGATCGCCGTCGATACTCCCGAAGTTCCCCTGGCCGTCGACCAGAGGCACTCGCATATTGAAATCCTGGGCCAGCCTCACCAGCGCATCGTAGACGGCGCTGTCGCCGTGCGGATGGTACTTACCGATGACGTCACCGACGACGCGCGCCGACTTTTTGTAGGCCGTATTCCAGCGATTGCCCAGATCGCGCTGGGCGTACAGAATTCGGCGATGCACCGGCTTGAGTCCGTCGCGTACATCGGGAAGCGCCCGGCCGACGATTACGCTCATGGCGTAATCCATATACGACTGGCGGATCTCCTCTTCGATATTGATCGGAATGATGTCGACCGAATCCGTCATGATAAATCCCTTCGTGTCCGGGAGAGCAACAGGTCTGGCTGAGACGCCCAGGGTGGCGGCATGGACTGCATTGTGGCCACGCGCGCCCGGGCGCTGATTCAATGGAAAGTCGCGGAACCGTAACACCCGCACCCAGACCTTACAAGGCCGAGACTTCCCGGCTAATACAGACCGTCTCCGCGGATCATTCCATCCGGTCCCCTCACCGGCCCCGGCATCGGTGCCGTGACCGACCGACTGTGGTGTCTAACTTCGGGCCCGCAACGTCGGTATCCTGTGTTGCTCTGGAAATCACGAGGACCACTGCCGTCCCCCCCCGTTTTGCCCTCGCTGTTTCCGCCCTGATTATATCTTTTCGATATAAACTGAATTTTTTTGAAACCCAACCGGCTTAGAATGCTTCTAAATACATGACAAGGGATGAGAAGTGTGAACGACAATCCCGCGCGACCCGACTCAGTCTGGATCGCCGGCTTGCGACGCACATACACGCACACGAAAGGAGACGGTCATGTTGCGCATCAACGATTTCAACAAATCCGACGACCCGCGCTACGAGGGATTCGAAGAGGCAGCGCTCGAACACCTCGACGAGTTGTACGCCACGGCCCTTCGCTACACCAAAAAAGAGAAGGATGCCGAGGACCTCGTTCAGGAGACCTATATCAAGGCCTTTACGAACTGGGATCGCTTTGAAAAAGGCACCAACTGCAGGGCCTGGTTGTTTACGATCCTCAAGAATACGTTCATCAACAAATACCGCCGCCAGAAAAAGGAGCGGGAGATCCTCAACTCCGATGACCAGCGGCCCATCGAGCAGAACTTCTTTAGCCGGGATAGCACCGACTTTTACGACAGCCCGGAAAAGGAGACGATGTACAAGTCGTTTAACCCCGAGATCCGCGAGGCCTTCGAGTCGCTGTCACCCGAATTTCGCCAGGTGGTACTGCTCGCCGATCTCAACGACTTTGCCTACAAGGAGATCGCCTACATTCTGGATTGCCCGGTGGGCACGGTGATGAGCCGACTGTTTCGCGGTCGCAAGACGATGCGCGAAAAACTGGCAAAGATGGCCTACGAGCGCGGAATCATCCGCGATATGGAGCCCTTTTTGCACGAGGAGTCCAATCGGACGCGCCAGTCGGTACGCGACGAGAAGTACGGCGAAATTCAGGACGGCGATCGCGCCGACAGCGATGTTGACGCCGCCTCCTGATCGACACCGGATACCGAACCGCCGTCACCTGACGAACTCCCGGTGACCACCGAACCCGCGCGACATCGGCGTCTGCAGGCGCCGATGTCGCGTTTTTTTTTTGCAGTCTGTCCCTCACCGCCGCCACCTGTCGCGGTGACTGGGAATGCCCCGGCGGTCCGGTTGCGTTGTTTCGCAGTGGCCGACCGTGGTAGCCGAAGCCCACGGAGTCGCCGACGCACTCTGGCTGACAGGAACCGCGCCGTGGACGAAGAAGAGACAACCGAAGACGGCGGTGAATTCGACGTCCCCGATCCACCGCCTCCAGAACGCCAGTCGATGGAATTGCCGGCGGTCATTCTCGGCGATCGCGGCGACGACAAATCCCCGCCGGCCCGTGTTCTTCCGGGCAAAGTCCCCAAACAACTCGTTTTGTACCCCGCCTACGGCGCCGTCGCACTGGCGACCGTTCTGGCAATTCGATTTTCCCTCCACAGCGCCGAGTGGCACCCGCTGATGGTGTCGCTGGCCTGGGGGCTGTTGTTTTGCTGGTACTGGGTCTACGGCGTCGCCTACCGCTACCGGCGGCGCCTGATGAAGTATTTTGCTCTGACCGTCAGTGCCGTGACCGCCGGGTCGCTGACCTTTATCTCCGCCGCCCGTGCGACCTCGATGGCCGTGCCCGACGGCGCCGATCTGGTGGTGCGCGACACCTATCCCACACTCTTTATCACCGCCGCGCTGACCACCCTTAGTTTTGCCGCTGTCATGACCCATGTGCTGTACCTGGGCCGGGGCTATCGACAAAAGTCGATCAATGACGACAATAAGGACGCTGCCAACTCGTAATCCGCTGCCTCTGGCCGGTCTGTCCCCACCGGCGCTTTTGCCCACGACGCCATGGCCTCTGAATCGCTCTTTTTTACTCTGCTCGCTTTCGCCTTTGCCCTGGGCGGCGTCGTCGGCTCGTTTTTAAATGTCGTCATCTACCGGGTCCCCGCCGGCAAGTCCGTCGTCACCCCCGGGAGCCATTGCCCGGAGTGCGACTCCGCGATTCGGTGGTACGACAATATCCCGATTATCTCCTGGTTTATCCTCGATGGGAGCTGTCGGGACTGCGACGCCGAAATTTCGCCGCGCTACGCCGTCGTGGAGGCGCTGATGGGCTTTTTGTCGGCGGCGCTCTGGATCAAAGTTGCCGCCACCCATTTCGGCCCTGACGTTCCGATCACCGACGTCCCCTGGTTATCGGTGGGACTGGCCTTTGGCTTCTATTTCGTCTTTCTGGCCCTGCTGGTGGTCATTACGTTTGTCGATCTCGACCACTACCTGATTCCCCACGAATTTACGCTGCCCGGAATTGCCATCGGCATTGCCGCGGCCTTCGTCCTCAACAGCGCCTGGATGGAACCGGGCTCGCTGGCCGGATTGTGGCCGGAAGTCACCGTCGCCAAGAGCGTCATCGGACTTCTGGCCGGCGGCCTGTCGGTGATCTTGCTCTTTTATCTGTACTACGCCGCCCGCGGCGTCGAGGGACTCGGCGGCGGCGATGTGACGATGATGGCCCTGATGGGTACCTGGCTGGGGTGGCCGGCACTGATCTTTATCTTCTTTGCCGCCAGCGTCCAGGGGCTGATCGCCGCCGCCATCGGCAGTCTGGTCGGTGCCGACTTTCTGTCGGATTCGCGAGATATTCTGGCCGAAGACGAAGCGCTCGACGACAGCGAACCCACAGCCCGGCGTCGCGTCGGCGAGGACTCCGACGACGAAGAGCCCGACAACAGCGACGATGAAGACTCCGACGACGACGGCGATGATGAAGACTCCGACGACGACGGCGATGAGACTCCGGAGGACACAGCCGACGACCAGCCCCCGGAGGGTGGATTGGCCATTCCCTTCGGCCCCTTTATCGCCCTGGCTGCCCTGGAATTCTTCTTTGTCGGCGAATTTTTGCCGCAATGGATCTCACTGAGTTACCTCTACCACGGCTTTTGAGCGGCAACTACCGATGGATTTTTTGCGCCCCAGTACGCCGCGTAGTCGAATTGGTGGCCTGCGCGGTCAGCTCTTGATCGGCCTTGTCGTATTGCTGATCGTCGCCCTGGCGCTCGTCGCCGTGGCGACCCTGCAATTTCACACCCGCCACCTCCAGCAATCAAAAGTCGACGAATCACTGCGCCACGTACGGACGCTGGCGGCCGTCGACGACGCCGCCGACCGCCGACAATTCGCCGCCGCCCTCTCCACCCAACCGGGCATTGTGTACGCCGGCGAACTTCCGGAGACCATCGATCCCGACACCATCGCTGCGTCCCAAGTCTGGATCAGCGAGCGCGACGGCCAGTCGGTGGTGTGGGCCACCGCCGACCGCGGGGCTCCGATGGCCGTCGCCGTCTCCCTGCACGACGCTCAGGAGTCGGTCGACGAGGGCCGCCGGGCGTTGATGTTGTACCTGACGCTGACGCTGCTATTTGTCTCCGTCGTCGGCTACGCATTCTACTCCTTTGTGGTCATCCGACCTCTTCGCGCCCTCGATGTGGCCACGGAACGGGCCGCCAAAGGCGATCTTGCCAGCCCCATTACCGTGCTTCCCCGCAACGAATTCGGTCGAGTCGGCCGCCAATTCAACCAGATGCTCGAGACCCTGGAGAACCAGCGCGAGGAGCTGGAGGACCAACTCGAGCAGCTCCAGCGAGCCCATCGCGAACTTCAGGAGACCCAGGAGTCACTTATCCGATCCGAAAAAATGGCCAGCGTCGGCCATCTCGCCGCCGGTATCGCCCACGAAATCGGCAATCCACTGGCCGCCGTCCTCGGCTACACCGATCTGCTTCGCGACCGCGACCTCGACGAAGAGTCCGCCGACGATCTCGCCGATCGGAGCATCGACCAGCTCAAGCGCATCCAGAATATTATTCGCCAGCTCCTCGATTACAGCCGCGCCGACTCCGAGCGAGAGCCCTCATCCGTCGATGTTCGGGCCATCATCGACGAAGCACTACACCTGGTCGGAGCCACGCCGGAGGGACGAGATATGGAGGTCACCGTCGATGTCGCCGACGACATCGCCCCGGCCCACGCCATCGCCGGCGAATTGGAACAGGTGTTGGTCAACCTCGTTATCAACGCCGCCGAGGCCATGGCCGCCGATGATTCGACACCTCGCAGGCTGCGCGTCGCCGCCGATGTCGACGGGGATCAGGTCGTCATCGACATCATCGACACCGGACCGGGCATCGCCGACGACATCGCCGACGAGATCTTCGATCCCTTCTTTACCACCCGCGATCCCGGCGATGGCACGGGTCTGGGCCTTGCGATCGCCCATCGACTGGTGGCCCGCGTCGACGGCCAGCTTCTGCTCCGCCCCCGCGACGGCGGTGCCCACTTCCAGATTCGCCTTCCGGTCTGCGACGCGTCGACTTCAGCGTGATGGCAGCCGCCACAGACGTCGAATTTACGCCCCTCCACCGCTCACGCGACGATCGCCGTAACCCGCGCCGCCCATTGCCACACCGCGAGCCCCGACGTATCCTTCATCAGCCCCCGCCTGCACTTTTGCCGAATCCCCCGGAAATGACCGTGGATGACAACTTCGACATACTCGTCATCGACGACGAAGAGAGTATTCGCCACATGCTCAGCCTGCTCCTCGGCGCCGAGGACTGGCAGGTCGATACCGCCGGCGACGGGCAGGAGGGACTCAAACGGGTCCTGGGCCACGACTACGACCTGGTCCTATGTGATGTGCGCATGCCCGAACTCGACGGCCTGGAATTTCTGGCCGAACTCGACGATCGCGACATCGATACCACGGTGATCGTCATGAGTGCCTTCGGCAGCCGCGAGTTGGCGGTCAAGGCACTCAAGGCCGGCGCCTACGACTACATCGACAAACCCTTTGAGAAAGATGAAATCCTGCTGACCGTCGTCAAAGCCATCGAGCGGCTTCGCCTGCAGCGCGAAAACGAGGCGTTGCGCCGCCAGGTCGACGACAACCGTGGGCTGGGGCGACTGATCGGCCAGAGCAAGCCGATGCAGGAAGTCTTTGCGCTTATCAAGAAAGTCTCGCGTTTTAAGTCCACCGTACTCGTCAGCGGTGAATCGGGAACCGGCAAAGAACTGGCCGCCAAGGCGATCCACGAATTATCGGATCGCGCCGATGAGCCCTTCGTCGCCGTCAACTGCGGCGCCATCCCCGCCGATCTGCTCGAAAGCGAACTCTTCGGCCACGTCGAGGGCGCCTTTACCGACGCTTCCGCCGACAAAGAGGGCCTGTTTATGGCCGCCGACGGCGGCACGCTCTTTCTCGATGAAATCGCGGAACTCCCCGCTGAATTACAGGTCAAATTGCTGCGGGTTCTACAGGAGGGCGAAGTGCGCCGCGTCGGCGAGTCCACACCCAAACCGGTGGACGCCCGCATCATTGCCGCCACGCTCTATGATTTGGAGGAACGCGTCGAAGACGGCAAATTTCGAGAAGACCTGTACTACCGACTCCACGTCATCGGCATCGATCTTCCGCCGCTGCGCGAGCGCCCGGCCGATATTCCCCTTCTCGTCGACCACTTTATTGCCGAACAAAATCAACGCCTCGACACCGGCGTCCAGGGCCTGACGTCGGACGCCATGGACACCTTACTCGACTACCACTGGCCCGGGAATGTCCGCGAATTGCAAAATTGCATCGAGCGCGGCGTCGTCCTGTCATCGGATTCCCACATCGGTGTCGACGATCTACCGATGTCGATTCGCGAAGGCGATGCCCCACTCGAACAGCTAATGGCGGGAGACGAATTGTCGATCAAGAAGCTGACCGCTCGCCTCGAAAAGATGCTCATCACTCGTGCCCTGACCAAAACCGAGGGCAATCGCACCCACGCCGCCGATATGCTCGACATCAGCCACCGGGCACTGCTCTACAAGATCAAAGACTACGACATCGATCTGTAGTCTCGGCAAGTCTCTACGAGGTATGACTTCTCAGGTAAGACGGTGAATTTTGAAGGGGAATTCCGGCTCCGGGTACTCGAAGTCGAAGTAGGCATCGAGCACAAAGCCGCCGAGGTCGAAGTGACCGGCGGCGATCTGCGATAGATCACTGTTGCCCATGCGCTCGACGGCCGTCGAAAAGGCATCGCTCAACTCGTCATCGCCGAGATTCGAGACCGCCTCTCGAACCGGCTCTCGATAGTAATCGTCGTAGACGCGCCCGAATACGGAGTCCATCAATTCCTGTTCGGTGGCGATCTGTTCGTGGACTCCGTCGAGAAATTCGAGAGCATTT